>CAYOXJ010000011.1:0-18400 GCA_964407905.1 uncultured Thermoplasmata archaeon | reverse complement strand
CTTCCCGTGCAAGGAGCTTGGCAATCGAATCAGCCTCTTGATATCCGACGTGACTGGTTCGTCTGTCTCGCCCTTCATCCTTCCCTTGACTCTCATCTCGACGATATCGACGAACGCATCGGCATGCCTCTTCTCGGAGAAGATCTCGAAGGTGTTCTCTGACCGAATCCTGTCCACACCCCTTTTCCCCTTCGAGCCGCCGAAAAGGTCTTTGTACAAGCCCTCGACGGTCTTCGTGCCAATCTCCTTCTTTGTTTCTTTGATCATTTCCTCAAGCGCCGCCATCCCTTCGTCGGGCGAGAGTCTCTCCAGCTGACCCAGCAATTCGTCGATGCCTTTTCGGATCCTGGCCCTCCACCCGCCGTCCTCCACCCTCGGCATGGACCTCCTGTAGTCACTGTGGATTCTGTCGCCATATCTGCTCGCCTCGAACGGGGTCAGTGGGAAAACCCAGTCCATGTCGAGGTCGGTGCCAGTCACATAGTCGACGATTTCTCTTCTCTCGTGGCTGGAGAGGCTCAGCACCTTTGGATTGGTGATGTGAACGTGGTAGCCCCTGCCCCCCGAGAACACAATCCTCAGGTCGTCCGCATCGAAGCCGAGATCGCCAAGCAGGAACTCGTCTATGAGGCGGATCACTTCCTCCTTGACGCGCTCGAGCATCTTCTCGTATGGCAGCGCTTTCGCGCCCTCGACATGGTCCGCATCAAGGTCGAATATCAGATCTGCGCCCTGCCACTTCTTCTCCGGCATGGTGGGAGCGTTTGGCCTTTCGTAGTATGCGCACGAGTAGTACGCGTGCGCAGGGACCTGCTCGACAAGGTACCTCTTGAGCGTGGCCCTCGTGGGAAACGCAAGATGCCTCATGACGAACTCGCGGTCGAAGAACATGAACCCGAATTCCCTCTTGGAGAACCTGTCAGGCATGTACAGGGGGGCCTCCCTGTAGTGCTTCGAGAACATGTTCATGACGAAGCGCACTGACTCATCCGAAGGCATATGCCAGAGTCATGCTTATGACATCTATATTAACCTCACATCCGGCTGAAAACTGCATGTATCTCGCATTCAGAAACCATAAAAAGCCCCCAACTCCATCAGCTGTGCCAGACCAGGAATCCGCATGATCAAGACCTACATACGCGTGGAGCTCAGCAGCGAGGGCGAGTCGCCCAAGCAGGTCATCGAGAGGATGAGGAAGATAGGCGCGGCACCGGTCGTCGGCGACTACGATTTCGAGCTCTGTCTCGATGATGACGAGCGACTGTTCGACAAGCTCGAGGAGATACATCACACGCTCAGAGGTTCCAGCGTGAGGTATACCGTCACCACGCGCACGGATGCAGGGGCGGGCGCCGGCCAGACCAGGCAGCCTGTTACGCATTATGTGGACCAGAAACCAGTCGAGCTCAAGAAGGCGGTCTACAAGGCGAAGCTGGAACGCTGGAAGGACATGGGCCTCGATGTCTCCGAGCTCGAGGCGCTTCTCGAGAAGGATCTGGATCATTTCAAGGAGAAGAGCAAGGACTTCCTGAGGACCCATCTCGATCGACTGTCGGTCATCAAGGACAAGCATCCTCCAGAATACAGAGTCGACGGACATGTGCTCGCTCTTCTCGACGAGGGGGGCAAGACCCTTGAAGAGCTGCAGGCTATCACGAGCTACTCCGAGGAGCAGATTCTTCTGTCGCTTGGTCGGCTCATGTCCTCAGACAGTGTGCGGAGGTCTCAGAGAGACGATTCCACGGAGCTGTACTGTCTCATCCCACCTCCTGCGCCACCTGGTCGTCAGGTCAGGAAGATGAAAAGACCTGAGAAGATGTGAGCTCCCGAAGAAAGGAAGAATCTGCCTGTTCATGATGTGCCCATTGCTCCAGCTCGCTCGCCAAAGGTTTAATAGAGAACCGCTCGATTGAGCGCCACCTCAGGAAAGGATCTGATGAAAGCGCTCTCGATGCGGGATGTCAGGTTCAAGTACCTCGGCTCCGAGAGGTGGGCCTTGGATGGAATATCGATCGATGTCGAGAAGGGGGAGTTCGTCACAGTCCTCGGGTCCAACGGGTCGGGCAAGTCGACCCTCTGCATGCTCGCGAATGGTCTGATCCCTCACGCGATCAAGGGCCAGCTCGAAGGGAAGGTCGAGGTTTTCGGAGAAGACGTTCTCAGGCGGTCCGTCGCAGAGCTCTCGACGAGAGTCGGAATCGTCTTCCAGGAGCCAGAGAGCCAGCTTTTCTGCATGAGCGTCGAGGAGGAGATCGCCTTCGGACCAGAGAACCTCTCAGTTCCGAGAGAAGAAATCCGAGAAAGGGTGGAGTGGGCCCTTGAGCTGGTCGGCATGAAAGGGTACAATGACAGAGCGCCCTCCTCGTTGTCCGGTGGGCAGAAGCAGCGCGTGGCGATCGCCGCAGCCCTGTCCATGCGACCAGCGATGCTAGTTCTCGATGAGCCCGCGTACGCCCTCGATCCCGTGGGGAGGATGGAGCTATACTCGGTCCTCAGGAATCTGAAGAGGAAGCACGGGATGACTGTCATCCTCGCGGAGCGCGACCCGGAGGAGGCGATCGAGTTCTCGGACAGGCTCGTGCTCATGAAAGAAGGCCGAGTGGTTGGTGCAGGGAATCCACGTGCCATCATGCGAAGTCCAGACAGGCTGAGCTCGATAGGAGTCTCTGCGCCGCAACTCGCCGAAGTTGCCGCCCTTCTCAGCAAGAGCCTCAGGGATTGCGACTTCTCATTCATTTCCGTCGACGAGGCAGAAGATGAGATCGTGAGGTCTGTGTTGTCGGGTTCGGGCGGTGGTCGGCACTGATACCGAGCATCTCCCTGGGGATCTCAGAAGAGAGGGTCGTCTCCGTCCGCAATCTGAAGTTCACATACGAGGGCGGGATTGAAGCGCTGCGAGGAATGAACTTGGATATCAGAGCTGGGGAATTCCTGGCCATCGTAGGCGGGAACGGCTCTGGAAAGACGACGCTCGCGAAGCTCTTCAACGGGCTGTTGAGACCCACCGCTGGGACCGTGACCGTCGGCGGAAGACCCGCCTCTGGACGGACCGTGGCACAGCTCGCCAGGATTGTTGGCTACGCTTTCCAGAACCCTGACCACCAGCTCTTCTGCTCCTCCGTGGAAGAAGAGATCGGGTTCGGCCCGCGGAACCTCGGCTGCACGGATGCGGAGGTGGCGAGCAGGGTTGAGCACGCCATCGAGGCCATGGATCTGAACCATCTGCGGAAGCAGCCGCCGCTCTCTCTCAGGCTGGGCGACAGGCGAAGGGTTTCCATCGCATCCGTGATAGCCATGAGCCCGAGGGTCCTGATTCTGGACGAGCCCACGACTGGCCTTGATGCGGCTGAGACCAAGGATCTGATGGCCCACATCTGCAAGCTCAACCGAGAAGGGAGCACGATAGTGCTCATCACTCATGACATGAAGCTCGTTGCTGAGTACGCGGCCAGGGTCGTTGTGGTTGCGCAGGGCAGGATACTGCTGGACTCGGATCCAAGAGGCGCCTTCTCCGATCCCGAGATCCTTCGTCAGAGCAACCTCGAGCCACCTCCTGTCACGTTGCTCGCGCACAGGCTCTCTTCACACGGCATTCCCAAGGACGTCGTCTCTCCGCAGGAGCTCGTGCTCCGTATCCTGATGGAGCGAGGTGCTGGCCGATGACAGGGTTTGTGGACCTGTACACAGAGGGGGGCACATTCCTGCACAGGATGGACCCGAGAGTGAAGATAGTGGCGGTGTTGTTCATCAGCGTGCTCGGGTTCATTCTGCAGAATCTCACGTCGTTGCTCATTCTCCTTGTTCTGATATTCCTGCTGCTCTTTCTCGCAAGGGCGAGCTTCTCGAGGACTATGTTCGCCCTGAAGTTCGTGCTCAGGTTCATGATACTGATAATTGTGCTGTGGCCCATATTCGATCCGTCTGGCTTGCCGGTCCTCGCGACGCTGGGCCCGGTCAAGATCACCGAGCCGGCGATCTGGAGAGGGGTGACCTCCGCCGCTCGGGTCGGCTGTCTCGCGACAGTCTGGTACATCTTGATGTTCACGACCTCACAGCGGGATCTCGTCAGAGCGCTCGTGAAGCTTGGGCTGAGGTTCGACTTCGGCCTGACGATAGCCATCTCCTTGAGGTTCCTTCCAACATTCAGCGCACTGTACGACTCCAT
This sequence comes from uncultured Thermoplasmata archaeon, assembly GCA_964407905.1. Lineage (GTDB taxonomy): Archaea > Thermoplasmatota > Thermoplasmata > UBA10834 > UBA10834 > COMBO-56-21. The sequence continues at coordinate 14,232 of CAYOXJ010000011.1, read as the reverse complement.
AAAGGACGCCCAGAAGGCCAGAGGGCTGGAGCTCGAGCGAGGCAGCGTGCTCAGGAGGGGGAAGAGCTACCTCGCTGTCCTGGTGCCAACGGTTGTTTCTGCCCTGCGGACTGCGGACACTCTGTCGCTCGCACTTCAGTCAAGGGCGTATGGCGCGAGCTCCAAACGGACCTACTTGCGAGAACTCAGAATGCGAAGATCCGACGGGGTCGCCCTGGGAGTAGTGGTGGCCATTCTCGTGGTTCCTGCGCTCGCCAGGCTTGTGTTTCAGGTCCCGATCTAGCTCTGCCGATGCATCAGCGTGAGTTTAAGTAGGGGCTCGCGTTCTAGTTTTTTCTGAATGACAAGTTCCGCCCCAACGATTCTGAAGCCAGCCAAATTCATTTCTGCTGAAACCGTCGCCTTGTACGGGATCCTCACATCTCTGACGACAGCGATAACGTACGTTTCATATGCGCCCTTCTCTCCGACCAAGGGATACTTCAACATAGGCGAGCTGATGGTCTTCTTCTCCGCGCTCACCTTTGGCTGGCGCGCGGGCGCAATCTGTGGGGGCATTGGATCCGCGGCGGCGGATATTCTATTGGGCTCGGGCGTGTTCGCGCCAATCACGCTTGTGGCAAAGGGGACAGAGGGCTTTGTCGTTGGCATTCTGGGCAGACAGGACCCCGGGAAGGGCTGGTCCGCAATGCTCGTGGTGGCCACGGGCGTTCTGGCCGCGCTCGGCTCTCTCAAGCTCAGATGGCCCTCTCCGGAAACGGAAATCCAGGAATGGACCCTGCAGATCGCTGTGTTCTTCGTTGCTGTCTTCGCGGTGCTCGTGGTGTTCTTTCAGTACAAGCAGGCCTTCGTCAGGTGGACCCCTGTCGTCCTGGGGATTGCCCTGGGCGGTTCATGCATGATCATAACCTACTTTGTGGGCGAGTACTATGTTCTGGACGTCGGTTTCGGCAGAGCAGCGCTCGAAGTTCCCGTGAACATCGCGCAGGTCCTCGTGGGCGGTCTGATAGGAGCTCCGCTCTCCTATTATGTGATCAAATCCTACCCGGCCCTGCGGCAGAGGACCTGAGGCCAAATCACCCACAGGGGCTCATTTCTTCAGCTTCGCGAGCTCCTTCTCGCCGATCCTGTCTCTGGGGAGGATCCTTTTCACGGAGCCCATCATGTGCATCCCGAAGTTCATCAGAAATGCAGGGATCGATATGCCGAACCTCGTTCCTGTCTCGACCATCTTGCCAGGATTCATTATCTCGTAGGGGTCGAGGACTTTCTTGATCTCACGGATGAGCTTCGCGCCCTCCTTGCCGCGGTACTTGGCCAGGTTGCCAGCGAAGAATATGCCTAGGCCCACTGGCCTGCCGCCGTTCTCGAAGGCGAGGTCGCCGAGCCGCTTGGCGAATCCCATGGCTGCCGTTGACGCGACGAGCTTGTGCTCATCTGAGAGGTAGTACGGCATCAGCATGACCGTGTTTCTGTCGGCCACCGTGCCGATTATCGGCGTCTTGAGCTTCAGCTGGTCGATCAGCTTTCTCGTGCCAGCGAGGACGACATCGAACTTCTCTATCGGAACCAATATCTCACCGGGTATTGCGCCGACCCCGAGCTCCCTCACGCGGAATTCATAGTTTCTCTCGGACCACTCGTGCTCCGCGAGCTCCTTCGGTTCCTTCTTGCCTCCCGCGGATGTCATGATTTCGTCGAGGAGCTTCTCCTCCATGTCCACGGATTCCTTGGTGCCCGTCATCGCGCATGTGATAAGGCATCCGACTTCAGGCGCGTGCTTGCCAATTGCGCGGAGGTAGTCAAAGTGCAGCTTGTCGCTGAACATTATGTGCATTGGCACCACATTGCTCCTCACGAGCTTTCTCAGTGCAGGCTGGAATTTCGCGAGATCGTCGAACGAATAGCTCAGAGGCCTGAGCTCCTCGGGCTTTGGCAGGACGGCCAGAGTGGCTTCAGTCACTATGCCGAGGGTGCCCTCAGCGCCGATGAAGAGATGGTTGAGGTTGGGCCCCCCGCCGTTCTGAGGGACATACCTGTCGCCCGTGTGAATCACCAATCCGGTCGGCAACACGACCTCGAGGTCTCTGACGATGTCAGCTGCAGTTCCATACTTGTAGGCGCCTATCCCCGTGCCGCCTGTGCCGATCCAGCCTCCGATTGTGGCAGATGGAGCGCTGCTCGGGTAGCACGGTAGGAAGAGCCCCTTTGCGCTCAGCGCGTCATCAAGCGCCTTCCAGGTAATGCCAGGCTGGACGGTGACAACCATGTTCGGCTCGTCGATGCTGACGATCTTGTTCATCGCCGTCATGTCGATTGTGATGCCCCCCTTTACCGGGACTGAGCCCCCAAGCCCCCATGTGCCCGCTCCCCTTGGCACTATTGGCTTGTTCGTCGAGATCGCCTTCCTCACGATCTGGACCACTTCCTCTGAGTAGGCAGGTCTGACGACCTGGTCGGGCATCGTCTTGAAGATGACATCCATCTCCTTGGGGAGAGGTGCCAAGTCGTGGCTGTACAGTCTTCTTTCCATCTTGTCGTTGGACGTTTCCATCTCGAACACCTGCTCGACTGTTTCCGACGCGTGCTTCGCGCGGTGTGGTAAGTGCTTGTCCGATTAAAACGTATACGTTGTGAACACACGTACGTGTAGTCGCGCGCACGCGCACTTGAAGGCGTCTGTTGGACTCACGTCGGGTTCTGTCACATTTCGGGTGATCGATGATGCTGGTCAACTGATCACCCGACCATGACTCATTCCATTCGGCTCCGACCGTGCAGCCATCTCTGGCTCGTAGAGGATCATCATCACGTCATGCTGGAACGCGCCGGGGCTGAACCGTAAGCCCCCTGCCGTCGCGTTGAGGACGGCTGTTGGCAGCGGGCCGGCGCTCGGCCCTGACCCCTGGACGGGGCCTCCTGGACGAGCGCGCCTAGCAGACGCGTCCATTCGGGAATATGGATTTCTCCCACATGTCGGGCGCGATCCGCTGCTCCACGGGCCGACCGTTCCGGCCCGCGTGTGTGCCGTGTTTGGCATCAGGTAATCAACGGGGGGTTCTTGATAGTTGGCATTACATGTATCACCCGACTTTGGACAGAACGCTCACGTCGAAAGCTTCTTATCCCACTTTATAGTAAGTAGGCAGGCGCACGCTGGCGCCAAGGCGCCGGGGGAGAGAGTCCAAAATGCAAGCAACACTGAGAACCGTCGTTCTGTTCGCAGCTCTAATACTGATCTTCATGGCCATAGGCTATGTCGTTGGAGCTTACTTCTTTGGTAACTGGGTCGCAGGGACATTGGTGTTCCTGGTTCTGGCAGGGGTCATGAACTTCATCAGCTACTTCTTCAGCGGCAAGATAGTTCTCTGGTCTTACAGGGCAAAGATCGTGTCCGAGGCCGAGGCACCCAGGCTCCATAACATCGTCAAGAAGATCTGTCTGAAGGCCGACCTTCCAATGCCCAGGATTGCGATTGTGCCTTCTCAGAACCCAAACGCGTTCGCTACGGGCAGGAACAAGAACAATGCCGTCGTCGCTGCGACTGAGGGAATCTTGTCTCTGTTGACGGACGATGAGCTCGAGGGAGTGCTCGCCCATGAGATGGCTCATGTGAGGAACAGGGACATACTCGTGATGTCTGCGGCAGCCACCATTGCAGGCGCGATATCGTTCGCCGCTCGCATGTTCTGGTGGAACTCGATGTTCGGCGGAAGAAGGGGCAACGAAAATGCGATACTGTTGCTCGTGGTCGCCATTACGGCTCCGCTCGCAGCGCTGCTTCTGCAGCTCGCGATTTCGAGGAACCGGGAGTTCAAGGCGGACCGCGAGGGCTCGCTCATGATACAGCGGCCATTGTCACTTGCCAGAGCGCTCGAGAAGCTCGAAGAGGGCAACAGGCGCAGGCCTATCGAGAGGGGCAATCCCGCCACCTCGACGTTGTTCATTGTGAACCCGTTCAGAGGAGGAAGCTTCGTCACGCTCTTCATGACTCACCCGCCGGTGAGAGTCCGTGTGAAGAGGCTCCACGATCTCGCCGAGCAGACCGGCTACATCGCATGAGGCGATGTCACCCGATCTTCTCCCATTTCTCCAGCTTCAGAACGCTCGAGAGAGTGGTCCCGCCTTTCCTGATCTCCTCTCTTATCCTGTTCTCCCTCTCCAGGACGTCCAGCGCTCTGTTGGCAACCTCGACTGCATTCTCCTGAGGCACGACCACGACACCGCTCTCATCGCCGATGATCCAGTCTCCCGTACGGACTAGAACACCTCCGCATATGATTTCGTGGCCTATGCCCCCGTAGCCTTTCGGCTCACCCGCGCTGGAGGCAATGTGTCTTGAGAAGCAGGGAAACCTCATCTCGATTATCGAGTCAATGTCTCTCGCCGCGCCGTCGATCACCACGCCGGCGACGCCCTTGGTCTTGCAGCTCCAAGAGGCGAGCTCTCCCCAGACAGCCATCTCGCCTCCGCAGGCGTCGACAACGATGACATCCCCGGGCTTGGCACGGTCAATCGCCTCAACGGACTTCGCCCAGTCGCCGTTGACTGTATGGACAGTCAGCGCCCGGCCCGCCATCTTGACCCCATGTGCGATTCTCGGATGAATCCCCTTCATCGCTCCCTTCTTGTGCTGAGCATCCGCGACATTGGGGGACGAGACCTTCATGAACGCCTTGAACAGTTCCTTCTCAGAGTATTTCTTGAACAGCTCAGTCTTGATGCGCCTTCCGCTGGTGATGGCCGACTTGACCCTCTTCGCAGCAGCGGCCACGTCCTTCGCCTTGATGATCGCCCCGCCCACAATCACGATCGAGGCGCCTGCGCGGACGACTTCGGGCGCGGTCTCGCTGTTGATGCCACCTGCGGCGGCGATTGGGATCCCAACCACCTTGGCCAGGCCTTTGAGATCCGACAACGGTGAGCCGCCGACCATCTGCTCGTCCACGCCAACGTGGATGCAGATGTAGTCGGCGCCCATGCTCTCGACCTGCTTCGCCCTTTCGACCTTGTCCACGACGTTGAAGAGGTCCACCATGACCTTGGCCCCGTATTGGCGAGCGCTCAGAATCGCCTCTGTGATCGTCGGGTCAGAGGACACACCAAGAACCACGACCACGTCGGCCCCTGACTTCGCTGCGATCTCGACCTCTGCTCCTCCCACGTCGACTGTCTTCATGTCGGCGACGATCGTGTGGCGAGGAAACGCCTTCTTCAGCTGTCTGACAATGTCCACGCCCTCACTCTTTATGAGCGGCGTCCCCGCCTCTATCCAATCGGCCCCGCCTTTGATGGCGTCCTCGCATATCTTGAGCGCTCGTTCTCCGTGCACGAGGTCGAGCGCTACCTGCAGCACAGGCTTCATCGCTTTCGCTGACCAATATACATCTCTAAAAAGGTGTCGAAAGCCAAGTACTGACTCGCTCCTCCTTGAGCGGATTCCTATTCGACCAGCCAGCGGGCCGCGAATATCGAGCCATTGAGCACAATGAAGAAACAATAATATGCGGTTCATAGCATACTCAAGAACCGATGCCCGTTAGGACCGGAGAGCGAGACAGATGTACCACAGGCATTGATGGCCTGGACACGATTCTCTATGGTGGCATACCGCGAGCCAATACCGTGCTCCTGACGGGCAGCTGTGGCACAGGGAAGACATCGCTGGCTCTGGAGTTCCTCATTCACGGGGCCGTCAAGGGAGAGAACTCGCTCTTCATATCGGTGACGGAGAACTCGGAGAAGCTCCTCGCGAACATCATACCGTACAAGTTCTTCGACAGGACGCTCATTAAATCAGGGCGACTGGTCTTCGTCGATCTCCCCATAATGTACGAACGCCTCGGGATGACCAAGGCCGAGCTCAGTATGGAGGAGATCGACCTCCTCGTCTCGGCGATACGCGATCTGGCGGCCGAGCTGGGCACCAGGCGTCTCGTCGTGGATTCGATCACATCGGTGTGCTACAAGCTCAAGACCTCCGAGAAGATCAGGGACTTCATACTCAGGCTGAGCAAGGCTTTGTCCGACCTCAACTGCACATCTATCCTCGTGGGCGAAGTGGCCGCACAGTCCAGCGCATACTCGAGCTTCGGCGTTGAAGAGGCCATCGCCGACGGGCTCATCCTCATGGCGAACATGGAGAGACGGGGAGACCTGCTCCGAACTCTCCAAGTCATCAAGATGCGCGGCACGATGCATTCCAGGACGAAGTATGTGCTCGACCTTACTCCGATGGGGGTTCTGCTCGTGCCGCTGCTTAAGGGAGGCAGCACTGGATGACCCCAGAGCGAGTGGGCGCACAACAGATCGCGAACGAGCTCGCAGAGATGCCTCCGTCATCCGCAGTGTCGTTGCAGATGAGCGTGGACAACTACTTGGACGTCATCCGGGGAGTCGTAGACCTGTTCGCGAACAAGAACGGGATGGACACGATATACGTGACGGCGACCATCTCCTCTGAGGCGATCAAGCGTGTGCTCGAGGCGCTTGACATAGATTCCTCCAGAGTGTACTTCGTAGACTGCATATCGCATATCATGATGGGCGCACCCGCAGCGCAGCAGGACGAGCGCACAACTCTCGTGGAGAGCCCGACCATGCTGGAGAATCTTATGCTCAAGGTCGAGTACCTGATCAGGAGATCGCAGTCCAAGGGCAAGCTGGTCGTGATTGACTCGATCAACTCGCTCGCAATCCACAACAACAACTGGATTCTGTCGGAGTTCCTTCACATACTCGTGTCTGGCCTGAGATCAAGGGAGGCGTACACAGTCATCCTGTCGGTTGAGGAGCACTCGACGCCCGAGATCAACAACATGGTCACCCTCGTGTGCGACCATGGCATACGCGCTGGGAGGCAGGAGGGATAGGGTGAAGTTCACAAGCATAGGAATACCAGCGCTTGACGAACACCTCGGCGGGGGCATACAGAAGGGTTCGACCGTACTCGTGATGGGCACGCCGGGGTCGGGCACCGAGTTCTTCGCGAAGCAGTTCGCCTCCGTGGGCCAGGAAGCAGTCACATACTTCACATCGACGGAGCGAGACGAGGACGTGCTGGGCGTCATGCGCGAGTACGGGTGGAGGACGGACATTAAGATAGTGAATGTGGGGGCCAAGTACTACGAGAGCGTGCTCGCGAAGAAGCTCGAGGTCAGCAGGTTCAGACAAGAGGGCATCACGCTGGGCGACATACGCAGGTTCAGGGAGCAGGACACCAAGAAGGAGGAGAACTTCCTCACATTCCTCACCTACGAGATATCCAAACTCGCCCCGCCTTTCAGAGCCGTGATCAACTCGCTGGACTTCTTTCTGGAGAACTATGAGAGCCCCGAGGTTCTGATGGCTATGCGCACGATCAAATCGCACACTCAGCACTCGGAGAGCGTCACGCTCATGACGATGCTGAGCGGGGTGCACGAATCCCGGATTCAAAGCAGCATCGAGGACCTCGCAGATGTGATCCTCGAGCTCGACAGGGAGAAGGTCGCGCACGAGTTCAAAAAGTACATCGTCGTTCAGAAGGTCAGGAACAGGCCTGCGATGGTGGGCATCATTCCCTGTGTGTTCGATAAGGCCGGCATAAAGCCCGCATAGGTTCCGTGCTCTTCGGCCATTAGGCGCGTTTCCCGCAATATTGACGTTTTTATACTGACTTCAAAAGGGTAAGAAGACTATGTCTTCCAGCAAAATGTCAAAATGCGACATAGCCAGATGTACCTGTTCGTCAATTATCGAAATCGAGAACGCTCGCCTTTGAGAACCAGCCGGAAAGGTATTTAAGATTCACTCAGGCGTATTACATCCCAGCGGGCCGGAAGGCCTGCAGGAGGACAAGACATGAAGAAGATCTGGGCAATCCGCAAGGATGCCGAGGCTGTGTCCCCTGTTATCGCTACCATCCTGATGGTCGCGATCACAGTTGTCCTAGCGGCCGTGCTATATGTCATGGTCCTGGGATTCGGAGGCACAGGCACACAAGCGCCAACTACGAGCCTGGCTAAGAAGACGCCGGGTCCGGACTTTGGTGTGAAGTATGAGTTCGTGTCCATCAGCAAGGACACTGGCTGGAGCGACATCACGATCCAGCTGTCCGACGGCACGAACACTGTCCAGTGGTCGCCCTTGACAGCGGACCTGGACAACGGCACAACCGCGAAGTACGTGACCACGTCTAAGACCCTGGGCACGCTGACCGTCTGGTGCAACATCACGGACCTTGTGGGCAATGGATATGTGAATGGCGGCGACTTCCTGACCTTCACAACGGGCAGGACCCCGACGTTCTCGGCGTCCACGACATATACGGTCAATGTGATCTACGACCCGACGAACAGCAAGATCTACGACACGACCTTCACTGGTTAAGCCAGGGTTGGCATTCGAACGGATTACAAACCCTTTGAAAACCTCTTTCTCCCCCCATATTTTGAGCCGAGAAGTCTGCTACGAACCTGGTCTCGCAGCACACTGACAGATGCTGAGTATCATGAGCAACAGTTAATATATTAATCCAAACCCTATCAAATCCAGAACACCGACATCCCCCCGAGCATCGTCGGCCCGAAGGTGGAGCTAGATGCGCAAGAAGTCTTGGTCATCCAGAGATGGAGTGTCGCCAGTCATTGGCACTATACTCTTGGTCGGAATCACAGTCGTTCTCGCAGCAACCATCTACGTCATGGCATTTGGCCTGAGCGGCGGTCACACGAACGTTCCCCCAGTTGCGGGCCTGACGGTAAGCACAGCCGGGAACGGGTTCAGGTTCTCGTTCACCGACTTCTCAAGAGACACAACGTGGGGCGAAATCACGATCGTGCTCACGGACGGAAACAACGAGAGCACCTTCGCCAACATCACCACCGCCGACCTCGTGTCTTCTGACGGCACGGTGACCAAGAACTTCGGGGACCGGCCTCTCGGATCGCTGAACGTATTCCTCAATGCAACTGATATGACGGGCAACGGCCACCTGAACATGGGAGACTCGTTCACCCTCACCACGAGCGGTGGGGAATTTGCGAACAATGTTCTCTACGAAGTCTACGTCGTGTACGATCCATCTGGATCGAGGATAGTCTCCAAGACCTTCCAGGGGTCCTGAGGCCGACAGGAAAGAGCTATCCAGGCAGCGCGCTATTCTCCATGCGATGACCGAGCCCAGCCCTGGCCTTGAGACCATGGATGTGACGGCAGCCGAGGCGTTCGTCGTCGAACTGCTCAGCGTCAAGGGCCCGATGACCACAATGGAGATAGAGCAGCATGCCAGGAGGAAACACAAGCGCTGCCCAGATCAGACCGTGATCTTTCTGACGAAGATGAAGAGGAAAGGCCTGATAAGAGGCGAAGCATCGCTCGAGAGGCGCGGCTGGGTCTGGTGGGTGCGCTAGATCAAGTGCCACCTGGTCGGTCGTAGACTATGACCGAGGTCTTGGCCAACTGGTCGGTCCATCTCTGCCTCGGATCTTTCGTGTCGGTCGCCATGCCTACGATCCAGTCCAGCAGCAAGAGAAGCCCGAAGATTTTCGCGACGTTCCTCATGAGCGCCTGGGCCATGGTCATCTGGCCCGCAATCGAGACCGCCTTCAGGTGCAGGAAGATCTTGCCAACGGTCCCCCCGATGGAAGACTCGAACAGGGCGGAGTAGAAGAAGAGCAGGGCGCCTCCAAACCACCACGGGGCCCACCAAGACATCCCTATGATACTGAACAGTATCGAGAGCGGCAGGTAGATCAACACGGCATCAATCACGATAGCAACGAACCTTTTCACCCAGTGTTGCTGGAGGGCACTGTCACGGCTCAGATAATCGAAACCTGTTACCATTTGGCAACAACTCCTTCGCCCCTTGGATGCCTCCGTCGTCTATATTTCTTTCGAAGCTTGGCCAAGGCCACTCGGATCGCCCGTCTGTCATCACTAGTTCAGCAGGAATGTTCTCGTCACGGTGGCAGAAGGCATATTGGCGGAGCACCCTTAAGAACCATGCCACAACCTTCGCGAGCCCCGTGCCTATCCCTAAATACCTGCCTGGCCCCTATTCTCTTGGATGCCCACTATGAAGCTCTACGCGCTGATGGAGCGAGAGGACGACCCGAAGAGGTGCACCGCAGCGAAGCTCGTGAGGCTCGGAGAAGTGAGAGAGGCGAGGTCTGCTGCGAGCGTGCCTCGAGGAGCGATAGTGCTCGACCCCGAGGCGGAGAAGGCGCTCTCGAGAGAGGACGCCGAGGTCGCCGAGAAGCTCGGGATACTCGTCCTCGATTGCTCTTGGGAACGGCTCAGGAGTTTTCCAAAGGTCAAGAGCGGGCTCAGGCATCGCGCTCTCCCGTTCTTGTTGGCCGCGAATCCGACCAATTTTGGCAGGCCTCAGAAGCTGAGCAGCGCTGAGGCGCTCGCAGCATCTCTTTACATCCTTGGCGAGAGGGCTCAGGCAGAGCACATGATGAATAGGTTCAAGTGGGGCCCGACGTTCATCGAGATAAACCGCGAGAGGCTCGAGGCCTATGCGGCAGCGGAGACGAGCGCACAGGTCGTCGATGCTCAGCTGCGTATGCTACAATCAATGGGAAGGAACAAAGGTGAGCAAACCAACTAGCTTTTGTATCTCGTCAGCGATTCCCTTTACCCTTTTGCTGCAAGTTCGGGGAAGGGCAGGGGCATCGACGACGTCATACGGGGGGAGCTGAATGCCGAAAGAGTACACTCCTGAGGATCTGGTCGCAATCTGGGAGGAGTTTCTAGGAGGGGCCGAGCGGAGGCACCAGGTGTCGGCAATCGCAGACCTGTATCCCGATGATCGGAGCATCTATGTCGACTTCGCAGACATTGAGAAGTACGACCCTGACCTCGCGAACTACGCACTCGCGAAGCCGACGGTCTCCGTCGGTGCAGCCGAGGATGCGGTCAAGCGCATGGTCTCCCATGCCCTGACGAACCCGTTCGTTCACTTCAGGATAAAGGGCCTGCCGCGAGATTCCCGCATCGAGATCAGGAAGTTGAGGGCAAAACATCTGGGCGCATTCATCTCCGTCGAGGGCCTTGTGCGGAAGGCGACCGAGGTAAGGCCCAAGGTGACGACAGCGGAGTTCGAGTGCATGCGCTGCCATCACAGGTTGACAATAGAGCAGGAGGGCATGCAGTTCCGAGAGCCGCTCGAGTGCCCGAAGGACGAAGGTGGTTGCGGCCGCGGGACCGGCTCCACGCGGTTCAAGCTCTTGTCGGATCCGTCGACATTCGTGGACACGCAGAAGATCGAGATCCAGGAGCCGCCGGAAGGCCTCAGGGGTGGCGCCCAGCCCGAGCGGCTCGTGGCGTACATAGAAGATGACATCACAGGCAAGATATCGCCCGGGGACAGGGTCATCCTAAATGGCATCCTTCGGAGCCAGCAGAAGGGAGGGCAGGTCAAGTCCACGCTCTTCGAGATCCACATGGACCTCAACTCGATAGAGTATATGGAGCACGAGTACGAGGAGATCGTGATAACTGCCGAGGACGAGGTCAGGATACGGGAGTTCGCGAAATCGCCCGATGTCATGGATACCATCATCAAGTCGATCTCACCAACGATCTACGGCTACGACCAGGAGAAGGAGGCGCTCGCGCTGCAGCTCTTCGGGGGCGTGCCGAAGACCATGGACGATGGCACCCGAATAAGGGGCGACATACACATCGCATTGATCGGAGACCCGGGAACCGCGAAGTCGCAGATCTTGCGGTACATGGCCCTGCTCGCCCCCAGAGGCATCTACACGTCCGGCAAGGCATCGTCTGCTGCTGGCCTGACCGCAGCGGCCGTGAAGGACGAGTTCGGCGAGGGCCGCTGGACTCTGGAGGCAGGTGCGCTGGTCCTTGCGGACAAGGGCCTTGCATGCATCGATGAGCTGGACAAGATGAACGATCAGGACAGGTCCGCGATTCACGAGAGCCTCGAGCAGGGCACGATATCCGTTGCGAAAGCGGGCATTACCGCCACATTGCAGTCGAGGTGCGCGGTGTTGGGCGCGGCAAACCCGAAGTACGGGCGGTTCGACGAGAACAGAAACATCGCGGACCAGATCGATCTTCCCCCTGCGCTGCTCTCCAGGTTTGATGCGATATTCACCATGACGGACCGTCCGGAGGAGAAGGCCGACCTGAGCGTCGCAGCGCACATACTCAGAGCTCATCGCAGGGGCGAGGTGAAGCTTCACGAATCGCCGGAATCGATCACAGAGGTTGACGTTGCTGAGATCATGCGGGACAGCGAGGGGCTTGTGCCAGCCATGGACAGGGACTTCCTGAGGAAGTATGTGGCCTACAGCAGGCGTCTGACGCCGATCATGAGCGACGAGGCGATGCACACCCTCCAGGGCTACTACATATCGATAAGGAAGACAGGCGAGGGAGAGGAAGCATCCGTGCCGATCACGGCAAGGCAGCTCGAGGCGCTCATCCGCATGTCGGAGGCGAGCGCGCGCGCGAGGCTCAGCCCGATCGTCAACTCGGACGACGCAAGCCGCGCGATAAAGATCGTCAACTACTACCTGAGCAGGGTCGCGAGCGAGGGCGGAAGATTCGACATCGACCTCATCGCGACGGGGACCAGCAGGAGCCAGCGCGAGCACATCTACGTGCTCAGGAGCCTCATACAGCAGCTATCGGATGAGCGCAGGGGCGTGAGCGCGGAGGAGCTGATCCAGAAGGCGACGTCTGAGAACATATCTGAGGACCGGGTCAGAGCGCTTCTCAAGAGATTGAGCGACGCGGGCGAGATATATTCCCCACAGCCAGGGTACTTCAAGCTCGCGAGCGAGGAGCGCATCGGATGATAAGCATCAAGCTGTACAGGCAGGGACGCGAGCTCGTGGTAGCCGCCTGCGATGCGGACATAATTGGCCAGACCTTCAGGTCGAATGATCTGAAGATCCACGTCTCCGAGGGATTCTACAGGGGCGACTCTGGGGACGAGGACATGCTCGTGAACCGCCTGGAGATGGCAACGATCGTGAACCTCGTGGGCAGGAAGACCGTCGACATAGCTATCAGGCACGGCTTCGTTGACCCGGACTGCGTCCTGATGATCGGTGGTGTGCCGCACGCGCAGATGGCGAGGATGATCTGATTGTTCTGCGTCGAGTGCGGGCGTGAGGACGAGCTGATAGGCTCCGTGTGCAGAGAGTGCTACGCGAAGAAGCACGCGCAGGCATCGTTGCCAGATCATGTAGATCTAACGCTGTGTGCTCACTGTTCGTCGATGCTCACCAACAGGGGCTGGGAGGATGTCGGGTCCATCAGAGAGGCAGCACAGATCGCGATTGAGCAGGCGCTTCTGGCGTCAAAGGATGCGAAGGTCTCGGACACCCGTGTCCAGCTGATGGAAAAGGACGAGAGGAATCTAGAAGCCAAGGTGAGCACGGTGTTGACTGCACACGGCAGGGAGTTCGAGAGAGAGCTTAGGACGATCATCAGGCTCAAGCGCGGCTCGTGCGACGAGTGCTCCAAGCAACAGGGCATGTACTACGAGGCGATTCTGCAGGTTCGGGGGCGGGAGAGATCTCTGCCGGAGAGGACAGCGTCCGGGGTTGAGATGCTGGTCAGGGAGAGGGTTGGAGCCATGAGGAAAGCCGGCCGAGAAGTGTTCCTGAGCAAGGTCGACCGCGTCAGAGGCGGCCTGGACTTCTACTTCAGCACCATTCCTGTCGCGAGGAGCGTCGCGAAGGAACTCCAGGATATGCTCTGTGCCGAGTACAAGGAGTCATCTAGCCTGTGGGGCAGAAAGGACGGCAAGGACATCTACAGGATGACATTCATGGTCCGCGTCCCTGGCTTCGGGCCGGGGGACGTCATCGGACACGGCTCCAGCTACTACTATGTCCGCGGGATGGCCCGAGGCGTTGTGCATGGGATAGACCTCTCGACAGGCGAGGAGCGCGCAGTGAAGCTCAAGGAGACTGGCGAGTGTTTCCTCGTCCGCTCGAAAGCGGAGATCAGGCGCGCCGTGGTCGTGATGGACTCCAAGGATGAGTTGCAGGTCCTGGACCCGGAGACCATGTCCACCGTCGATGTGAAGAAGCCAGCGGGTTTCTCTCGAAAAGGAGAACAGATCCGCCTTGTCAAGACGAAGCTCGGAGCGTTCGTGCTGAGCGACAGCTGGTAGTCGTAGCGTTTCTGTCCAGGGCAATCAGGTTCTGTAGAGTCATCGGGTGGTGACCTGTCAGGTCGCCGCCCCCATGCCACTCGTTCCATTCG
>CAYOXJ010000010.1:0-19730 GCA_964407905.1 uncultured Thermoplasmata archaeon | reverse complement strand
AACATGTGCTCCGCGAGCTTACAGATGTTGTGCGCCACATCGTATACGCATTTCATCCCCATCTCGTCTGCGCTCCGGCCCAATGCCCTCTCAAAAGACTCTCTTACCCAGTGGAGAATGAGCTGCCTGTTCGCCCACGCATAGTTCGCAGCTGCGCTCATTGCGGCGAAGCAATCCTGTCCTTCTCTTGAGTTGACTGGGGCACATGCCAGCTGCCTGTCAGGCACCGCGATGTTGTACTTTCTAAGAGCCGATTCCATGACCCTGATATAGTCGCTCGCAATCTGGTGTCCGCAACCCCGTGAGCCCGAATGAATGCTCACCATGATCTGGTCCTGCGAGCCAATGCCGAACGCTTTCGCTGCCTCAGCATCGAAGATCCTCTCGACCTTCTGCACCTCCAGGAAGTGGTTTCCTCCTCCCAGAGTACCAAGCTGAGGCGCACCACGCTGCTTCGCCCTCTGGTCGACCTTCGAGGAGTCCGCGGACTTCATGCGTCCGTTCTCCTCACATGATTGCAGGTCGTCTTCCCAGCCATATCCTTGGGCGACAGCCCATTCCGCCCCGCCATCGAGGACATCGTCGATCTGGTTGCCTGAGAGCCTTAGCTTCCCCTTCTCCCCCACGCCCGAGGGCACGTTCTCGTAGACTGTGTCGATTAGCCTCTTGATGCTCCCGCTCACTTCCTTCAGAGTCAAGTCCGTCCTGACAAGCTTCACCCCGCAGTTCACATCGTACCCGATGCCACCGGGCGAGATGACCCCGGACTCCGCGTCGAACGCCGCAACGCCACCGATTGGGAAACCATATCCCCAGTGAATATCCGGCATCGCCAATGATTTGCCAACTATGCCCGGCAGGCACGCGACGTTCGCTGCCTGCTCAGGGGCGTTGTCCGCCTTCACTGATTGGATCATCTTGTCGTCCGCGTATATCACGGCCGATGTTGACATGCAGGACTTGAACGACTTTGGGATCTCAAACCTGAACTCATCCAGTTTATTGAGCGGTCCGGTCCAGGCCATCTCTCCTCACCATCTCGCTCGACGATGTCGACACTATATTAACCTTGCGCGAAACGCCGAAGGCTGGCTCGTCGCTCGCGCGTCCAGAGGACATACGGCTGTTCTGTGTCAACGGGGCCAGCTAGGCAGTCTTCGGGCAGGTGCCATATCATATATATACACCCACTCTCAATAACAATCAGTCAGCAAGTACGGCACCTGGCAGACTACGCACTAGGATGCAGGCAGAGCTCAGAACGCTTCCCCCCGAGGTGTTGAGAGTTTGGAGGATCAGTCACTCATCTATTGTCCGCTATGCGGTAACAAGGTGCCGCCGAATGTCACCAAGTGCCCAGTGTGCGCGACTGAACTTCAGCAAGTGGTCCGCAGGAAGCCCCCGGCCGAAGCTGTTCTTGTCCGGGGAAAGGACGACTACCTGCGAAAGGAGATCCCCAAGATCGAGCTGCCTGAGACGAGGCATCTCTGCCCGCTATGTGCGATGAACCTGACGGGCGACGAGACGAAGTGTCCCAGGTGTGGAATTCCTCTCGTGAGCGAGGAGACGATGCTCGAGTGCCCCGAATGTGGTGCGCTCACCCCTGCGGGATCGCGCTCGTGTCCTAACTGTGGAATTGGCTTCGAGGAGAAGCCCGAGGTTCTAGGCCCTACTCCTCTTGAGGAGATACCGCCGCCGCCCATTCCTCCGTCGCCGATCAGGAGACCTGTTGAGCCGGTTCCTGAGGCCGTAACAGCGGTCACAGCTGGACCGCAAGCGGTGCCACGTGAGGGTCTGGTGAACGGCAGAGGAGCAGTAAGCGGTACGGGCTTTGTCAATGGCACAGGGATGATCAATGGGACCAAGCTCGAGGGACGTCCGTCCGTCTCCGTCAAGAGACAGAAGATGTTCATAACAAGGTGGCAGGTTCTGGCCGTCGTTGTCGCTCTCGTGATTGTCATACCGACGTTCATCTACCTCTCATATTCCCAAGAGCCTGCTGGAATCTCAATAGACGGCAGTTTCGGGGACTGGTCGGATATCGAGAAGCACGGCATGTGGATATCCTCCATGTCATCTGCCATCAACTTCGAAGAATGGGCTGTCCAGACGGATTCCGCGGCCCTTTGTTTCTACCTGAGGGTCCAGGGCCAGCTCATGGGCTCGGGCGATGTCAACAGTTTCTACCTCTTCGCGGACTCGGACAACCAACCAACTACTGGGTATGCGGTGTCCGGCATCGGTGCCGAGTACCTCATCCAGCTGCACGGATGGAACGGTTCGGTCCAGTTGACATCGGTTGAGGAATTCAGTTCGGCTGGTGGAGACCAGTACGACTGGAACGCGTGGGAGAACATAGGTTCTGCCAGCTCGGTCAAGAGTTCAGATGAGCTGGAGGGGATGGCGGAATTGCCAGTCAGCCTCAGCTCCAGCGCGAAGCTGATTCTCATGTCCCAGGACAACCTGGAGAGAAAGGCCGTGAGTTACGCCATCCCCGCGAAGGGCGGTGTACTGGTGGTCGAGCAGGAGATTGGCCCAGGTGTCCAGTCGACTGGAATCGTATCGAGTTCGCCCAATGTGTCCATCATGAGGTTGAAGCTCACGAGTGAGGGCTCGGGAGGGACCATGACGAGCGTCGTACCAACGGTGCTCGGTGCAAGTCCCGCATCTACGATCGGGCCGATTTCTTTGGATACAGGTGAGACGCAGATCGTCGACTTCGAGATCGATACGTCGCTCTCGACTCCTGGCTCGCTCGTCACTTGTTACGTCGCGTCCTCAGGCGTCACGTCGTCGTACTCCCAGCTCTCAATCATTGGAGACCCCGTCAGGGCGTATGTGTCCTCCGCTCCCGCCTCGATTCAGATCGATGGAGCCTTTGGTGATTGGGAGGGGCGCATCACGGCTGATTCGGATTCCTTGTATGTTGGGAACTTGAACATCGACGTGAATGAGGTCGGAGCTGTCAATGAGTCGGCCGCATCTTCGTTCTACGTCAGTGTCGAAGGCGAGATGTGCGGCGGTACGTTCGTGCCCATGCTCAAGATGAAGCCGTCTGGAGGAGGCGGCGGTGTTGTCGTTCCGTCGAGGAAGACCGGCGAAGACATCCTGAGGATCTACATAGACAGCGACCTGATTGCCACGACGGGCTACCCGCTCTCGCTCTCCAGCAAGGTCATCGGCGCTGATTACCTGATCGAAGTGAGGGGACTCAATGGCGGGATCGTCGCCAAGTCGTTCATGGAATACGCCGCTGGCCAGTGGATATATGTCCCAAGTACCGTGAACGCAGCCAACGATGTTCAGCGGATAGAGGTTGGCATATCGTCCACAAGCATCGACGGCTCGTCCTCGATTGATTTCATCGTCGAGACCACTGACTGGAGCGGAAGAAAGGACTTCGCAACTGCAGTGCCACAGGGCGCTTATGTTCTGACGACTGGTATTCTCGCTGCCATCGAGCCAGATAGATGGATCGTTGATGGTAGTACGACCTCGCCTTCCGCGACTGCGATGTCGTATCAAAGGAAGTTATTCTACGACGGGACGAACTACTGGAGTTTCTACTTCGACGGAAGTGACACCGTCTACAAGTACAGCAGCAATGGCGGTCAAACCTGGTCGTCAACCACTCGGGCCTTCGTCACGTATTCCGGCGTGAATGAGGTTTCGATTTGGTACGACTTCTCGAACAAGATCGTCTACACTGTTGGCGACAATTCAGGCGTGACTACGAATGTGTATGTCCGAAGAGGCACGGTCACTACGTCACCTGCCTCGATCTCGTGGGGAAGTGAATCGACCTGCTTTGTCTCGACGAACGGCCTAGGTGGCAAGAACGCCTTCATATGTAAGGATGCGAGTGGCTACCTCTGGATTCTATCAACCAACCTCACATCGACGGCCCCAACGAGGTACGACTTGTCTGCCTACAGAAGTTCTTCTCCAGATAGCGTCTCCGCCTGGACATACTCGGGATCGATGCTGACCGCCGACGTCCTGAACCAACCCAATATAAAGGGAACGATTCTTCCGGCTGGCACCGGAAGCGACGTCTGGGCGATCTACATGTATGACGGCAGTGTCTTCAGCAGGAAGTACACCGGCACGTGGGGCGGAGAGGAGTCGATCTATGTCAACACGCAGAACTTAGGCAATCAAGACGAGGCGCCCGCCAGCGCTGTGGTCGACGCAAATGGTGTAGTTCATGTTGTGTACGGAAGTGGGGATCAGGTTGCCACAATCCTCAAACCCAGAATATACTACAAGCATAACGCGGGAGGTGGGTGGCCCGGAGCCGCAACCAGAATAGACTCTGGTGCTGGCCCGAACGACGCCGGATTCTATCCTTCCATATCTCTGGACTCCTCTACAGGGGGCACATACTTCTTCTGGATTGAAAGGAAGTGGAATCCCGCTGATTCATGGTCTATTATGGGCAAGAAGAACGTCAGCGGCTCATGGAGCTTCATTCCTATAGGCAACCCAGATACTGCTAGTCCGAAGCAGTACCAGACGTCGATATACTCGGTGCCCGGTGAGAGCAACATGTGCTGGCAGTGGACTCAAAATACTACGGGCACGATCGAGGTCATCTTCGACAGGATACCCGAGTTCGACCAAGTGATCATACCCGTGCTCTTTGTGATCCTCCTGTTCATTGCAGTCTTCAAGAACGAGTCGATCAAGAAGAGGAAGTAGCACAATCTCCGTTGGGATATCTCAAATCCTGGATGCCGCCAGGTTCGGTTATTTATATAACAGATGTGCTATTCCGTGTAGATGAGCGCAGAAGGGCGAAGGGAGATCTTCCTGAGCTGCTTCAAGTGCGGTCGCATTGTCAAATCGAACGATTCAGAATGTCCTAGGTGCGGTCTGCAGTTCGGCCCTGGGACTCTCTTCGAGTGTCCGTTCTGTTGTGGATTGGTTTGGCGCAACGCCACGAGCTGTTCCACGTGCGGCACTGACCTCACTGCGTTCTCGAACGGTGTCGAGAGATCTAGCTCCGGATTTGACATGGATGAGTTCGTGGACAACATCATTAACACGGAGCTCGAGGAGATCAAGTCCGCCCCAAAGCGCGTCGCATGCCCAGGATGTGGATTGATGATCCGCGGGGACGAAGACAAGTGCCCGAGGTGCGACCTGCCTCTGGAGGAAGCCCGGGTGGATTGTCCTGTGTGCGGTGAGAAAATACCTGTTTCCGCGAGTGCGTGCCCCAACTGTCAGGCTGTGTTCGTAGAGGTCCGAGAAGAGGTTCGAGAGCCAAAGGAGCTGACGGTTGCCGCCGTCGTGGGCAGGGGGGCCGGGACTGAAGCTCCGGCCGGAGGGAAACGAAAGGGCGCGAGAAAGGCAGCCCCTTCAAGAAAGAGAGGCGGGAAGAAACCCAAGGCGAAGAAAGAAGAGGGGAAGTAGAAATACCCGCGCATCGGCCATTCTCTCGATATCAGCACTCATCTGAAATGGTTTAAGTAACCGTATTTGCATCTAACAACCATGGCCGAGGAGTCCCTGCCAGTCTTTGTTTTTGGGTGCCTATCCTGTGGCAAGACCGTTGCGGGGACAGAGAAGAGCTGTCCTCGTTGCGGCGCTTCTTTTGAGAACGTGAGGTTCGAGTGCCCATTCTGCGGCGAGCTCATATCGCCGAACCAGAGTGGGTGTGGGTCGTGCGGCACTGAGTTCAGAGCCTTTGCCGAGGGCGTTAGTGAAACCTCTTTGATAGAACTCGATAGGTCGGAGGAAACCTCGTCCGAATCTGTCAGATTGGGACCGGAGTCCGTTGAGTACGAGTGTCCAGTCTGCGGGAAGTCCATTTCGGAGAGCGATACCAGGTGTCCTCATTGTGGCACCTTGTTCGCTTAGATGGGCTGCCTCAGAAGCATGGGGCCGGGACCGGGAATCGAACCCGGGTCAGGGGATCCACAGTCCCCAAGGATACCACTACCCCACCCCGGCCATTGGGTGTCCTCCATGAGGTTTTCCTAGATAAAGATTGCCAGTTCGGCAATCATCTTCGCGGCCCCACTCAGACACCGGCCAGATGCACTTTCGCACACCTCCTCTGCTAAGAGCGATAGGGTGTCAATCCGTTCTGTTCGCCCGGGGGAAGAATCTTGAGTTCCTCGTCACAGATCAGTCTCTCTCATCAACGTTCTGGTGCAGTCTGTCCCGAATGCGGAGGTGCGATGACGCATTCCTCCGGATGTGAGTTCTGTGTCGTCTGCGGTCATTCCAGATGCAATGACTGAAAGGTCATGGAAAGGCCCGGTCGCCTCTCACGAGCTAGAAAGGATTTATAGAGCGCAGGCCTCTCTAGCATCTGGTGATGCGTTGAAGCGCGACATCATCTCCGTCTCGGACATGAGGAATGATCTCAAGAGCATTCTCGCAAACGCCGCGAAGATGAAGAAAGAACCGAAGAAGGGCCAGAAACCGCATGAGCCTCTCAAGGGCAAGGTGCTCGGCATGGTCTTCGAGAAGCCCAGTCTCAGGACGAGGATATCCTTCGAAATCGCAATGGCACAGCTCGGCGGCAAATCCATCTACATAAGCCCGGAGGAGGTCGGCATCGGAAAGCGTGAGTCAGCGCATGATGTTGGCAAGGTGCTCAGCAGATACGTCAATGCGATAGTGTACAGGGCGTTCAGCAACAAGGTCATGCGAGAGCTTGCGGAACACGCCACGGTTCCTGTGATAAATGGTCTCGACGACATTGAGCACCCGTGCCAGTGCGTCGCTGATCTTCTCACAATTCAGGAGAAGAAGGCGAAGCTGACTGGGCTGAAGCTTGCATACGTCGGAGATGGAAACAACGTCTGCAACTCGCTCATGCTCAGCGCTGCAATCGTGGGCATGAACATGCGAGCAGCGACCCCGAAGGACTACAGGCCCAACTTGGATATTCTCGCGAAGGCACAGGAGATCGCCAAGGCAACCGGGTGTACGACAGAGGTGATGTCGAATCCGTTCCAGGCCGTCGAGGGAGCCGACGTCGTGTACACGGATACATGGGTCTCAATGGGCCAGGAAGCCGAGAGGGAGCAGAGAGAGAAGATATTCCTTCCCTATCAGGTAAACGAGAAACTGTGCGAGAAGGCCAACAAGGACTACATCTTCATGCATTGTCTGCCGGCTCATAGGGGGTTCGAGGTGTCAGCCGAGGTGATCGACGGGTCGCACGGCGTCGTGTTCGATCAGGCCGAGAACCGCGTGCACGCGCAGAAGGCTATCTTGGTCGCCGTTCTTTCCTGACCAGCTGCGTTCCAACAATCTCGTCCAGAACCCCGAGGAACTCCTCTTTCTTGTCGGAGGGGATCGTAGCTCCAGCGGCTATGTTGTGCCCTCCGCCAACGCCCCCGACCCTCTCCGCAGCAATCTTGATCGCAGCGGACAGGTCCATGCCTTTCGAGACCAGCTCTTGGGTGCCCCGGACAGACGCCTTCAGCTTGGGCACTTCTGAGTACTCTGTCGATTCCGCAAATGCGACCATGGGGACACTCCTGTCAGCTCCTTCGCTTCCAAGCAACATCCCCGCCACTGTGCCAACGATAGTGTCTTCGATTTCGTCGCCGGCATCGAAGAACTGGATGTTCCTGAGCCTGATCACGCCGCTGCCCTTCGCCCATGAGAGCGCTTTGCTGAGAGCGGAGCGATGATCTCTGAGGAGGTCGATTCCCTCAGAAAGGGCGTCTCCTCTATCTCCCATGCAGATCCTTAGGCCCGTATCCGCCTTGCCATGCCTTCCACACGCGTTCAGCAAGGTCGCGAACTCCTTAGTGTCCCTGACGGGGGTGCCCTTGGGCTCTTTGAGCATCAAATAGACCTCTCCAACGAGCCTGTCTATTGTCTCGGGCCTTCGCCTAGATGCTTCGAGGTGCTCTCTCAGCTCGGAAATGATCTTGGCCTTCTCTGTTCTCGTCAGGTCAGACCAGGTCCTCCAGGCGTCCCCGTCCTTGAGCTCGATCCCCAGTTCCAGCAAGAAGGCAAGCGCTCCTTCTTCGTTGCCACTGATTCTCGGAAGGAAGGGGTCGCTCGAGAATTCGAGCATCTTGTGAATGGGTCTGGTCTCTCGCCCGAAGTATCTGATGTCCTCGACTGTCTCGATCATTCCTCCAGCGCGTGCCGCATTGAGGATTGCCCTGTTAAGTCCCTCGAGCCGTTTGCTCTTCTGGTCCTGCAGGTCGCCAACAGCTCCCAGGATTGCCAATGGAGCGAGGGTCGTATTCTCTTCGTCCATCGCCACCGCGACTAAGAACGTGCTCCCGGCCCCGCTCAGTTCATTCGCTCCAGATATCCCATGGAGCTGAGGGTTCACGTGACGGACCGTGCTGAAGTCTGTGAGCCGTGCCTGTCCTCTCTTGCCGGTACCGTGGCTATTTGTGTCAGGCGCATGGTGGTCGCTCACGACTGCGTTCATCCCTTCGATTCTTGAAACAGATCCACTGCCCAAATCTGTGAACCAGACTAGATCTGTCCCTCGTGCTCTCAACGAGGATGTGGCTTCGTCGTCCAGCTTCTTGAAGAACCTCGCCTCTGAGAGAATGCCAGCACGCTCGAGAGCCTTCTTGGCGATTGCGGCTGCGGAGATGCCGTCAGCATCGATGTGAGATGCAATGACAACACTGGATGCAGATCGGACACGGGCGCCGGCCTTCTGGGCTGCCTGCCACATTCCAGGAGGGAGCTCGTCAACCAGTTGCTTCAGGATGGCCGCAGTCATCCTACCACCCCTAGCACAACGAGCACGAAGAAGACAATCAGGACCGTGCCCACGAAGATGATCCACTTGACTGCTCGCGAGATCAGGAATATGACGAAAGCGAATGCGACAAGTGCCATGATGAGACCAAGAAGCTGCTGCATCCCATCACCCTAGAATCCGCATTGAGTATTCAATCTTTGCAGTGCGCCGCAGCAGTGTCGAATGTGCTCTTCTTGAGTTCCTTGTAGGCGAAGTCGGCGAGCCTCTTCATGTTTCTGCAGTCCTCCCTGTTGTATTCCATCAGGAGCTCGAGGGCATTCCTCTTGCCATGCTTCTCCCAGAGTCTCCAGAGATAGACCGCATCCTCTCCGGTCATGTACTCGACGCGCCTGTCCCTCTCGATTCCCATATCCCTTTCTATCCTCTTGAGGCCGCCCACGTATCCTAACCTTCTCATGGCGTGCTTGAGGTCAACGTGCGGTATCTTCGGCACGCTCCCAGGGAAGTTCGCCTCGATGATTGGCAGGTCGAAGCTAGAGCCATTGAAAGTCACGAGGACGCTCGCAGACGATAGCATCGCGCGAAGGGAGGATGCGCCGAGGTTCTGACCGCGGATAAGCGCGTGCATGTGCCGTCCATCGTATATGCCCACAACCGTAATAGGCGCTCTCGACGATATTCCAGTGGTCTCGATATCAAGGAACGCAACGGACCGGTCGAACTCTCCTAGGCATCTCCAATGTTCCTTTCGCACGAATCTCGATGCGAAATAGCTCGAGTCTCGCTCAGACAGTCTCCTCTCCGCGACCAGCAGCTCCGCATCGATTCTCGACTTCCTCTCGTCAGACATCCCCTTGATGCGCGACTCGTTCAAGAAGTCCCTCCAGTCGAATACGCCAGACCTCCACAGAGATGCCTCGCGTTGCCGGCCTATTCCTGGCAAGAACAAGAAGCTGTTGCGGATCATCAAGCTGAGTAGGACCGCGGCTGGTATATAAGAGCGTCACAGGCCTCGCAAAAGTGGTCAAAAGCTTGTTATTTGGAGCGACCATTCCTATCTCTGTGGCCAGAAGGGGTTACAGACTTGCGGAGGGCATTGAGATCTTCGAGGGCGGGGCAGCGCTGTTCACTGACGAGAATGTGCTCGTCGTTGCAGACATGCATCTCGGATACGAGGCCGCGCTCGAGTATGAGGGGCTGAGCATACCAAGGGTTCAGACGAAGAAGATCGAGAGGTACATGGTCGATGTGATTGGCTCCGTGGGCCCCCGAAAGGTCATCGTTGCGGGCGATCTCAAGCACAACTTCTCGAGAAATCTCGTTCAGGAGTGGAAAGACGTTTCGCGATTCGTTGAGGTCCTCAGTGGCCTCGCGCCTCTAGAGGTTATCAAAGGGAACCATGATAACTTTCTTGGAGTCATTTTGAAAGAGCGTGAAATCACGTTGAGAAAGACAATCCAGATTGGCGATACAACAGTGGTGCATGGCCATGAGCTAGTCGATGTGAGTCAGCAGATAGTAATGGGCCATCTGCACCCGTCAATTAGGCTGACGGACAGCGTTGGGGCATCATTGAAGGACCAGTGCTTTCTCTACAATGAACGCAAAAGAGTGCTCATACTGCCGGCGCTAAGTCTGGTCTCGCCAGGGACCGACGTCGTAGGGCAGATGTCGTCAGACAAGATGTCTCCTCTTCTGGCCGATGCTGGTCTGTCAGATTTTGTCCCAATCGCCTTCTCGGGCGAAGAAGCTCTGAAGTTTCCTACGGTGGGAGAACTGAGAGAAGAGCGTCGACGCAAATGAGCGACACGCCACGTGATCTAGGACTCGTCTAGCATCGCGAAACCATTATCAATACAATGCGGTTTCGGGCGCAAGAGGGTGTGAACGTTGGCAGACGAAAAGAAGCTATCGGCAGGTGAGGTGAAGAGAACCATAGCGACCTCTCTCGGTGCCGCCTTCGGTTTCGTCATTGCACTGTTGTGGAACAGTGTGGTGACGGGTGGACTGAAAGTCGCCGGAATAGACACGACTTTCCAGGACATCAGCTTGGGAGGTTGGGTTGGCTACGCGGCAACCGCTGTCGTGTTGACGGTGGTCATGGTCGTCCTCATCGTAGTGGTTGGCCGCTGGGGCGGCAAGTAGGACTGTCCCGCCGTTCAGGGCTGGATTCAATCCAAGCATGTCCCAGCGCAAGCTAGGAAGCGTCTACATTGTGCCATGGTTCCACCGGGGACGAGGACCTGATCGAGCGTGTTGGATCCCGCAAGGCCAACTACAAGAGACCACAACCATCCGGCCCCGATGCTCGGTCGCATGCGGATACCTCTTATCCGAAGCGCTCTTGGGCCTTCGGGAACGTCGATCCTGCTAGAATCAGAAGCCATTCCGAAAAGGCTTATGTATGCGCACTGGCATCCGCACTCTGGCAGGTGCAATTCGTGGCCAGAGGTATCTACGTCAGCGATGTGGATGTCGAGATGGCCAAGGACGTCGAGAGCTTGCGAATCGACAGGCATCTGATATCGGACCTTTCCTCGCTGATGCCCGGTCGAAGGCGCAGGATGATTGACAGGATCGAGGAGTACGGAGGCAAGAACCCGCTGGCCATCGTCCCTGTTCTGGTAAAACACTTCGATGACGAGAACCCGAAGGTAAAGAGGCAAGTCAGAGCCAGCCTAGCGCGGCTCACGCAATCCGAAATCGGTGAGCTCGCTCTCGTAGAATGCATGTTCAGCAGACATCCTTCAATAGCAAGCACTGCAGCATCAATACTCGAGGAGAGGGGATACAACAGCATCAACTTGCTGTCGTACTATCGCCAGGCGGAGAGCCTCATCGCCCAGGCGAGGAAAGGCGAGGTGTTCTGCAGGGACGTTGAGGAACTCATTGTCGACTCGATTGACACCTACAAGGAAGGCCGATTCGACCAGGCCATGACTAATATGATGATGGCCAAGGACCTTCTCGAAGACAGGCTGGAATGGCATGGCCACCTCCGCGGCTACATCAAGGACGTGCTCAAGCTCACGCCAGTCCTGGGTCGAAGCGGGATTCAGACCGATGCGATTCAGGATTCCATCCGCAATGTTGCCAAGGCGATGCAGACCAGGGAGTACAACGATGCTAGAGCCTTGCTTGATCTGAGAAGGCAGGAGACAAGACTCTGGAAACAGCTCTGGAGTTTGGAGGAGTACGTGACCAAGCGAATCAAGGCGAAGCCTCTGACAGAGCTTATGGTCTTGCGGGATTCCGACAAAGCGCTCCTGGAATCATTCACGAAGATCGCTGAGAGAGTCAACGAGCAGATGCAAGATGGCAAGCTCGCAGACGCCCTGAAGACGGTGGAGGAGTATCTCAGAGACGAGGTGTCCGCTGAATATCTGTCCAGAGAGGGCAGACGCTTGGATTCAAAGGATGAGGCTGCCTGGTACACAATGTGGGCTGTCGGGCTTGGCCTATTGAAGGTCGTCGCCCCCATAATCCCCAACGTGGCGGAGGAGTTCTACCAGCAGTACTTCAGAGACAGAGAGGGATCCCCGAGCATCCATTCCGTGCCATGGCCGGAGCCATTCGCGCACTTCGGCCAGCCTGGGCAGGCGCCAAGCAAGACCCCAAAGAAGCCGAAATCTCAAAGCAAGTGAAGGACAAGTCCTGGAGAATCAGGTCATAGACGGCGACCAGAACTTCGCTCCCTTCTTCCTCGCATCCCACGAAATCAACGTGCGCATTCCCTCGATGCCCACCTTGATGCAATCGACCATGTTCCGTTCGAAGTCAATCACCTTCTCCGTCGGATGCCAGGGAACTACGTCCGAGATAGTGCAGATCGCTCCTGCCCTCAGGCCGAACAGCGAGCACAATGTGAATATGGTCGCGTTCTCCATCTCGATATTCTTCACACCCATCTGCTTGGCGTCAGCGAGCCTATTGACCATGAATGATGGCATGTAGCCTGTCTGGGACATCGGAGCTACCTTGCCATCCTTCAGCGTCTTGTTCTCGCTGTAGAACCCGTCAACTGAGAGGCATATGCCTACATCGAACCTCGCCTTCGCTCTTCGAGTGCTATCGACCAATGCCATGACAACTTCGTGGTTCGCGACTGCGGGATATTCACACCAAGCATAGCTCCTGCTCGTTCCATCTGCTCTCACAGCACCTGATGATATGACGAAATCCCCCTTTTCGAGGCCGTCAGCAATTCCTCCGCTCGTCCCTATCCTCATGAACGTGTCCGCCCCGAGGCTGGTCATCTCCTCCAGCAGGATCGCAGTTGATGGCCCACCGATGCCAGTAGAGGCGACAGTGACTGGTGTCTTGTCCAGCGTGCCAGCATACACTGTGTACTCTCTGTACTGCAGGACCTTTTTGGAACCGGACAGCAGCGATGCGATCTTGGGCACTCTCTCGGGCTCACCACAGAGAAAAACGTATCGAGCTACATCGCCAGTGTCGAGACCAGTAATGATTTGCTTGGCCAATCCTCACACCTCTCGGAGACGACAACTGAATACCGCTTGCCTGTAGATAAGTTCGATGGATGTTTTTCCTGTGCTAGATGAGGCCACTGCGCGCGAATCACAGCGCGAGGACGAGCACTGCGACGACCATTCCAAAGTAGGTGCTCAGGAGAATAATGCCACCGATCTGCGAGATGCGCATGTCCTTGACCATGAAGACGAGCACCAGAAAGGTCGACAGATTGAGAACGGTTAACAGTGGCAGCACATCGACTGGCTCGAACTCGAAAGGCCTCAGCAGCCCCATCAGACCAAGAGTCAGCAACATCGTGAATATGTTCGCTCCTATCCCCTCTCCGAGCGCGAGATCCCCGAAACCTCTTCTTGCGGCGTGGTAGGAGGCAGCAATGTCAGGAAGAGTGGTTCCCATTGCCACAAAGGTGATTCCAACAAGCCATGGATCGAGGTTGAAGTCGACCGTGACCCTGAGGATGCTCCTCACCGCCAGTTGAGCGCCCATGACAGTCCACGCTATCCCAAACACCAGCCATTGTATCCCGGCCCGAACCTCTATCTTCCGCCCAAAGAGATGTCCCATCAGCTCGAGCTGAATCGTCGCCTCCTCCATGCTCTCCTCCAAATCCTTGGGATCTGCGACTCGCTCGATTAGCAATAGGTTCATTGTGTAGGGGACGAACAGTATCATCAGCGCGATCCCCTCAAAGAAACTCAGCGTGCCGTCCATGAGCAGCACTGATGCCACAATCGTGGCAGTCATGAGGAAGACCGCATCTCTCATTATCATCTCTCTCGTCACCTTCAACGGGACGATTATCGCGGTCAGGCCGATCACAAACGCTATGGTGACCACGTTCGACGCTATGCCGTTGCCCAGTGCAATTGAGCTCGCACCTTCCTCGAGCGCGAATATCGAGACGAGAACCTCTGGCATCGCGGCGAGAGTGGACACTACGAGCATCCCGATCACGAATCGGCTGATTCCGAGATTGCGAGAGACAGCCACTGCATTGTCAGTGATGAACTTCGCGCCCTGGTTCAGGACCACGATGCCCACCGCTACGAGTGGTATGAACAAGAGCGAAACAGCATCAACCATGTCCCATCCCAAACGATTCTGCGGCTCTCGACATGGGTTCCTACGATATATGGCTTTTCGAGAACGGAACGAAACCTTCATGTCCATGATGCTGCTTGAAGCCATAATGAAAGGGATATACTGCCTGATCATGGACTTGCCCAAGAAGGCCAATATTCAAGTCGGCAAGCTTGGTCGGCTCGCATTTGACGCGGGCGTGTATGTATACATTGGGTCCGCAATCAGTGGTATTGAGCAGCGGGTGAGAAGACACAAAGCCGCCAAGAAGCGGATGAAATGGCACATAGATTACTTCCTCAGGCGCGCGGGAATATTAGCCACAGTGGCCATCCCGTATGGCACGAAAGGCATGGAATGTGAGGTGGCTCGATCGCTCGCAACATGCGAGGGCGCAGGGATTTCGCACAAGGGCTTCGGATCATCGGACTGCACTTGCAGTTCTCACCTGATATTCTTCGGGGACAGTGATCCTGAGTGGGTGAGCGAGACTCTGTCAATGCGCCTTTCGATGCTCGAATGCATCTACCCTAGGACCGACTGGCGAGGGCACAGGCAATAGGATTTTATCGCTCGTAGCTGGTTACTGTCATGAGATGGCTGAAGCAATTGACTATGTGGTTCTTCTCGTCGCCGGCATAGCTCTCCTGATGTTCTTCCTCTACATAACGTCCATAGAGAGGGTTCTTCAGAAGATCGGGTTCAACAAACAAGAAGCTGGCACGATCCTCCTTCTCACTCTATTCTTTGGCTGGCTCACGGTGCCAATATTCCCCTACAAGAGCTGGTGGGTCGGCATAAGCATTGGCGGGGGCATCATACCGATAGTCATCTGCGCCATTCTCCTGAGATCTAGACGAGTAGGTCTTGCCGAGGGGACAATCGGGGTTGTTATCGTCGCGTTCATAACCTATTTCATAACGAGAGCTGAAGCGGGTGTGGGAATTGTGGCCGATCTGCAGTTCGCCTTCGCACCTGCGCTGGCCGCTGGTCTCTATGGCCTGTCAACCTTCTGGGTCACGATTGACAAAGCAGCTCCTCTGGCATACTTCTCAGGAGTTGTCGGGACTCTCGTGGGCGCGGATGTCTTCCACCTCACTGAGATCCTCTCCACTGCACCTCCGTATGGTGAGACCGTAGTTCTGAGCATAGGTGGTGCGA
Organism: uncultured Thermoplasmata archaeon; assembly: GCA_964407905.1. GTDB lineage: Archaea > Thermoplasmatota > Thermoplasmata > UBA10834 > UBA10834 > COMBO-56-21. The sequence continues at coordinate 4,291 of CAYOXJ010000010.1, read as the reverse complement.
ACATATTCGATATGGTGTACCTCACCGGCATAGTGGCGGTTGCTGTCGACATATTTGTGTTCTGGTTGCAGAAGCAACAGTCGAGGCACGGACTTGGCGCTGTCGTCGCTGAGTTCAGAAGAGGGGCGGAGGGCCTGCCCTATGCCAGAGAGGTGAAGCCTGCCCCAAAGCTTACCCCGGGCAAGAAGGGAAGGATTTGAGTCATTATCGGGCGGCGCCGTTTCTTGAGGATTCGCCATGCCACATCAGCACTGTGGCAAGGGACACCAGAGCCAGAACAGCGGCTATCACAAAAGCATATCCTGGATTCCGAAGGGCATCTGCGATGATGCCTGACATGTATACGAAGGCCGCGCCACCTCCGAGCTGGAATCCGAACAGCGTGCCGAACGCAGTCCCGCGCTCGCTCTCGTGGGTGATGTCAGTCATGATCGAGAACAGAGCTGGATAGGTGATCATGAGGAATGCACCGTATATGGCGAGGATCGGAGCCACGAGATACCATTGGGAGACGACTGTTAATGAGAGGACGCTCACTGCAGAGACGAGATAGCCTGCTGTCAGGAGCGCAGCCTTTCCATACCTTGTGCTCATGGCTCCGAAATAGTATGAGGTCACTGTTCCAACGCCAATCCAGATCGCGAATGCAAGATCTGCCCCTCCTGCTGTCCAGCCTGACCTTTCGGTCAGGCTGATGGGTCCGAAATAGCTAGTTATCTGGTACAGCGCGCCCCCTGCGATTATGGGCAGGACGAGAATCCACATCTTCTGAAGGGTCTGTCTCGGCGCTATCGCGGAGCTCCGTCTCGTAACTCTGGTCCTGATTTCCGATTCCTCGACCATGAAGAAGCCTAGGAGCACAGCCGAGAGATTGAGCCCGGCCCACAGAATGCACGGGGCTCTCCAGGAGAACGCTTCTCCGAGGAAACCTGAACTCCCAAGTGCGATGATTACGCCAAGATTGCCGACTCCGCTCTGGACACCGAGTGCCGTCTCGACGTATTCCCCAGCGAACTCCCTCGTAATCCAGCTCGTTCCGACAGGATGGTAAAAGGACGCACCTACGCGCATCGCGATCACGACCGTGAATAGGCCAACAAAATCATCGATGAGCAACATGAGGAGGAAAGACGCGCCCATGAGCGCTGCCCCGAGCTCCAGCAAGTATCTCGAAAAAATCCTGTCAGCATATCTGCCAACAACGAACTGGACGACGACTGTGATGAGGAGCCCGAAGCCCAGCAGGCCAACCTCGTAGTACGTTAGTCCCATCTCTTTCACAAGTATCGGAAGCAGCGCAACGAGCGCCATTAGTGTTCCGTCATTGCATGCGTGATGGAAACTTATCACCCAGAGGAGCTTCTTATTTGGTGCCATTCGAGGCTCAGCGTCCCAAATGACTATCCTGGATATCTTGATTTCCAAAAGTTTATCCAATTCAGCTGAGGTTCCCGTACTGTGTTCAAGTTTCCACACGGAATGCGCCCATCCACACTGGACGAAAGAAAGGAGTTCTACCGAGAGGAGTTCGACACGAAATCGCTCGATTCATGGTCAGAGAACAGGAGAAGGCGAACGAAGCTCGCGATGATCCCAGGGCGACATACTGGCATCGTTGCTGAAGAGCACCTGCAGGATAAGGACAACGTCATCATAATCGATGATTGGAGGAATGCAGCCGATGTGAGGAGGTATGCTCTCGACTATCTTCCCGAGTCCATGTACTATGACCGCAACAGGTACAAGGATGTGGCAAAGTGCGCCAAGTGCGGCAGCAAAGTCAATTCTTGCCCGGACTGCTGCAACTACGATGGCCAGCAGCTGGCTTTCGACCTGGACCCGGAGAACGTGGATTGTCCGTACCACGGACACATAGGCCAGAAGATCGCCCAAGGCCGCGGTCTGTCCTTCTGCATGCTCGAGTTCAAGGCTGTGAGAAAGCAGGCTGTTCTCCTCAGCGAGGAGCTCAGCAAAGATTATCGGTCTGTCGAGGTCGTCTACTCAGGCCGTGGCTTCCATGTCGTCGTTGGTGACGAGAGCGGTTACATTCTCACGACAAGAGAGAGAAGATCGCTCGCACGCAGGATCGGACGCAGATACTCGATAGATGAGTGGGTAACTGCTGGTGGCTCACGGCTTCTGAGACTGCCGTTCTCACTGAACGGTCTCGTGTCCAGAAAATGTGTGATAATTAGAGATTTAAGAGATTTGCTGGGTTTCGATCCCCGGAGCTCGAATCTTGTGGTGCCAGTCTTCGCGAGATCAGCGTGATTTGCAGGCTCGGACGTCCTTGCCCCTGTAATAAGCTTTCTTCTTCGCCGCTTTTCCGGCCTTCTTGGAGACTTTCTTTTTCTTCTTTGCCATCCGATTACCCTCTTGAGACAGAAGATTCCTGCCCGGTGGAGTTACTTCTTCTTCTTTTTCTTGGCCTTCTTCTTCGACTTTGCTCCGCACTTTCCGCAAGACATTTTGTGTCCTCCTATTGCCTCCTCCACAGCCGAAGCCATGGTCCAGGTTTCCGGCGCATCTTCCCCATCCAAGAGCCCATATCTCGTGCTTTCGCAGCTCTGCTTCAGACGCAACCTAAAGACTGTAAATGCAGTCGTGACATAAGTGTCTTTTGATTCTCTCGCATTTCGCGGATGAAGTGAGTTGTCTCGTTCGTAATGCGGGGCAACGGAGAAGTTCGGATGGACTTGTTCATGAGACTTCCGAGCAAAGATATTTTAGACTAGCCATGTATACAATGCGCGGACAAGGAGCGTTTGAGCCATTGCCCAAAGGTGAAGAGTCGCGAAAGCTGAAGATATGCCTGATCGGCGATGTGGGCGTTGGTAAGACTAGCTTGGTCAGACGCTATGTTCTCGATGTGTTCGATGACAAGTACATCGCGACGATAGGCACCAAGGTCACCAAGAAAGAGGTCGAGGTGAAGGATCCAAGGACTGGCGCACCTCAGCGCGTGGTGCTTCTCATCTGGGACATTATGGGCCAGCCGAGCTTCAGGGAGGTTCTCAGAGAAGCCTATTTCTATGGTGTCGAGGGCGCTTTGGCCGTGTGCGATGTGACGAGCAAGGAGAGCCTTGGCGAACTCCGATATTGGATAAAGGCAATGACTGCAACGACAGGCAAGGTCCCAATTGTCTTCCTGGGCAACAAGTGCGATCTCAGAGACGAGACGAGGATTCCGTATCAGGATCTCGAGGTCTTCGCAAAGAAGCATGAGTCTCCATCAATGCTGACGTCCGCGAAGACTGGGTACAATGTCGAGCAGGCGTTCGCGGCGATTGTGGACAAGATGCTGTTTTCCCAGTGATATCGACGAAGCGCACGCATGAAGTGTAATATCTTCGATTCGCTTTTCTGCCACGGGGAAAGACTTTGGGGACTAGACATGCCGATTTGATTCTCCATAGCGGCAAGGTCTACACTCTCGATCCCAAGAAGCTGACGGCTCGCGCAATCGGAGTGGAAGACGGGAGAATCGTCGCGGTCGGAGCCGACAACGAGATCAAAAGAATTGCCCCAAGGGACTGCTTGAAAATCGATCTTGGAGGAAAAGCGGTTGTGCCCGGTTTCATCGACTGTCACACTCACTTCATTCAGATGGGCATCGACTCAATGGCGGTCGAACTATCCCGAGCTCCGACTCTGAGGGAGGCCTTGGAGCTGATGAGGTCTGCAGCGAGAAAGATCCCTCGAGGAGAATGGGTGGTGGGAACAGCTTGGGATGAGAGCGGCTGGACCAATGGCAGGTTCATCACTAGATCAGATCTCGATGCATGTTGTCCTGACCACCCAGCGGTGGCGCACAGAGTCTGCGGTCATCTGTCCTCGGTGAACTCAAACGCTATCTCGTCGCTCGGGATTCATCCCGGAACGCCAGGTGCTGAGGTCGACGCCTCTGAGGACCTTACGGGAATACTCCGAGAGGACGCGGTGTCCATTGCTCGTTCCGCGACAGTGCCCGACGAGTCGACGAAGCTCAAGGGACTGGCTCGGGCAACCAAGAGGGCTCACTCCTTGGGTGTGACGTCTATTCATGACAACGGAGAAGCCGGGGACTTCGCGGTGTACCTGGACGCACTCAGGGCGGGAAAACTCGGGGTCAGAGTCTGGTTCAACACGCCGTCCTCCACCCTGGACTCCAGGATTGCAATGCCTTTGTCGACGGGCCACGGATCGGACTGGCTGAAGCTGGGTGGGCTCAAGGTGTTCTCTGACGGTGCTTTGGGCGCACGAACTGCTGCGGTGTCAGAGCCGTATCAGGACGATTCCGGCAACAGAGGGA
>CAYOXJ010000009.1:0-21097 GCA_964407905.1 uncultured Thermoplasmata archaeon | reverse complement strand
AAGACCTTGGCGCGGACGCCCTTGGCTTCGTCTACTACCGAGGCAGGATGAGGAGCCTGCCCCTGGCAAAGATCTCCGAGATATGCGCCTCCATCGGGCCGCTCACCACCAAGGTCCTCGTCTGCGCCCCAGGCAATGTTGCCGAAGCAATCGACATGCTGGAGGGCAGCTCAGCGGACGTCCTGCAGCTGTACTCCCTGAGACCAGAGGATATGACGGTTCTCAGGGACCGGGGCATACCGATATTCCGAACCGTCCCTCCAGAGCGGTCCGAGGCAATCAGATTCTCGCAGTGCGCAGACGCATTGGTCTTTGAGAACGGGGCACCGGGCCTTGGCCGTTCGTATGACTACGCCAGGGTTCCGATCGACTGCTGTCCAAGGGCGTTCATCGCGGGCGGCCTCACCACTGCAAACCTTCATCTGGCCAAGGCGATGAACCCGTATGGGCTCGATGTCTCGAGCGGCGTGGAGAGCGCTCCTGGCAAGAAGGACCCGGCACTCGTGTCCGAGTTCATCAGGCGGTGTAAGGCATGACCGCCGACGGATACTTCGGCCAGTTCGGAGGGTTCTATGTTCCCGAGGTCCTCGTCAGCGCGCTCAAGGAACTCGAGAGGGAGTACCGCAGGCTTCAGAAAGATAGCGAATTCAACGAGCAGCTGACACACCTGCTCTCTACATATGCAGGCCGTCCGACCCCGACATATTCCTGTAGGAGGCTGAGCGAGATGCTCGGTGGCGCGAGGATCTATCTCAAGAGGGAAGACCTTGCACACACGGGCTCTCACAAGATAAACAACGCGCTCGGGCAGGCTCTTCTGGCACAGAGCATGGGCAAGACGCGTGTCATCGCAGAGACGGGCGCTGGGCAGCATGGAGTGGCGGCCGCAACGGCGTGTGCCCTGCTCGGGCTGAAGTGCGAGGTGTACATGGGCGAGGTCGATGCTGAGCGGCAGAGGCTGAACTGCTATCGGATGAACCTGCTCGGGGCGAAGGTCAACATAGTGACATCGGGCTCGAGGACGCTCAAGGACGCCATCAACGAGTCGCTCAGGGATTATGCGGCCACGAGCGATAACACGCACTATCTCATCGGCAGCGTGGTCGGACCGCATCCGTATCCAACAATCGTCAGGGATTTCCAATCGGTCATCGGCCGAGAAGCCCGCGAGCAGATGGTTGCCCGCGAGGGAAGGCTCCCCGACTCGCTCGTTGCGTGCGTCGGCGGTGGCAGCAATGCCATCGGTCTCTTCCATCCGTTCATGAACGACGAGCGCGTGTCGATGTACGGGATAGAGGCTGGAGGCGAGGGCGTCGAGGGCGGGAGGCATTCAGCGAGCGTCGTGGCGGGCACAGAGGGCGTGCTGCACGGCTGCAGATCGCTTGTGCTGCAGGACGCAGAAGGCCAGATCAGTGAAACGCATTCTGTAGCTCCCGGTCTGGATTACCCAGCTGTTGGCCCAGAACACGCGTTTCTCGGTAAGTCTGGGCGCGTCAAGTACTGCGCTGTAGAGGATGCGGAGGCCCTCTCAGCATTTCATCTCCTGTCCGAGACCGAAGGGATTATTCCCGCGCTGGAGAGCGCCCACGCGATCGCTTTTGCCACGAGGCTAGCTCGGGAGAGATCAAAGGACCACTTGATTCTCGTCAACCTCTCTGGCCGCGGCGACAAGGACGTGAGCCAGGTGGCAAGCATGGAGGGGAGGCTGTGAGCCAGATCAGCGATGTGTTCAGGGCCCTCGCCTCAGACGGCTCCCGTGCCTTCATTCCGTATCTGTGCGCTGGCGATCCTGACAAGCAGTTCTCACTGGAATTGATGCACAGGCTCTCACGTGCAGGTGCGGACATCCTCGAGCTAGGGCTGCCTTTCACGGACCCAGTTGCCGATGGTCCGGTGATCCAAGCGGCAATGAGCCGCTCACTATCCGGCGGATTCAAGTGCGCAGATTTCTTCGAGCTCGTTCGCTCGGCCCGACAGGAAGGCATCAGGAAACCGATTGTTGCCATGACCTATTACAACCCGGTGTTCAAGATGGGCTCTGAGAGGTTTTGCGATAGGCTCGTGGAGGCAGGCGCCGACGCGATCCTCGCGGTGGACCTTCCTCCAGAGGAGTCGCAGGAGCTCGACAACGCCTGCCATGCGAGGAACCTGGATGTTGTCCGCCTCATCGCACCTTCTACGACGGATTCGCGGATGGACTACATCTTGTCGCGTGCTTCCGGCTTCGTGTACGTGGTTTCTGTGTCTGGGACGACGGGCGCTCGGGAAGTCCTCCCCCCTTCAGCAGAGTCGCTTCTGAAGAGGGTTGTCAAGAGGAGCGAGCTGCCCGTCGCCTTGGGGTTCGGGATCTCAGCGCCGGAGCAGGTTCGGGCGGCGATTTCCTGTGGTGCATCAGGCGTGGTCGAAGGATCCAAGCTGATCTCGATCTATGCTGAGTCGTTGCCCGACAGAGAGAGCGCTCTGGATCGTGTCGAGCGACATGTGCGAGATATGAAGAGCGCGACTCTGCGGGCTAGGGCCAAGTGAACAATCTGGGTGACCGAGTCTCATCGGCGCAAGCATTATATTTCCTGAGGGTGTGGAATTGCCGCACGCAGGGGGAAGAATCGCGTGGCCCGACCGCGGCTGCCGCCTGAAGTTGAGAAGGATATCCATGCTTGTCTTCAGTGCGGATACTGCAACTTCGTCTGCCCGATTCAGCTCAACCCAGACAGAGGCTTCGAGTCCTGGCGCGTGCGCGGGAAGATGTATCATCTCAAGAGCTATGCACACCCCGGCACGTTCGACAGAGTCCTGAGGAGAAGGCCCGAGATCTCCCCCGAGTTCGTCGAGCGCGTGTACAACTGCACCGCGTGTGGATACTGCCAGCATGTTTGCCATGCGGGCATAAAGTTCAACGAACGCTGGGAGCAGGTCAAGGAATGGTTCGTGAAGAACGGGGTCGGCCCACTCGACAGGCACAAGGCCCTTCGAACGAGGGTGATCGCGAAGCACAATCCGTATGACGAACCGCACGAGAATCGTGAGGCCTGGATCCCGAAGAATGCGAAGCGGTCGAAGAACCCTGAGGTGCTCTATTTCGTCGGCTGCACCGCGAGCTATAGACAGCAGAAGATCGCCCAAGATGCGACGCGCGTTCTCGAAGCAGCGGGCGTCGAGTACGACGTTCTGGGAAAGGACGAATGGTGCTGCGGCTCGCCCTTGATTCGTACAGGCCAGACCGACATCGTCACGGACGAGAAGGATGGCCTGGTGAAGCACAACCTGAGAGAGTTCGAAAAGCGGAACGCGCAGACTGTCGTGACCGCGTGCGCGGGCTGCTTCATGACCTTGAAACACAACTACCCGATCTACGCTGGCAAGCTCGATTTCCAGCTCTTCCATCTGACTCAGTTCATAGACAAGCTCATCACAGACAAGAGGCTGATCCTGAAGAGGCCGTTGCCGAGGAAGGTGGCGTTCCATGACCCCTGTCACATTGGCAGGCACCACGGGATATTCGAGGAGCCGAGGAGGATCCTGAAGGCATTCCCGCAGTCCACTTTCCTGGAACTCCCACACAACAGGTACGACTCCCAATGCTGCGGAGCAGGTGGCGGCTACAAGATTCAGTTCAACGATCGTTCGGAGTACATCGCCTCTCTCAGGGTCAAGGAGGCACTGGGAGTGGGAGCTGAGATGCTCGTGTCGTCTTGCCCGTTCTGCGTGACCAACCTCACGGCGGGTGCGAAGGTCGCGGATGTCAAGATGGACGTCGCGGAGCTCGTCTCTTTGGTCGCTGATTCTGCTAGTGCCTGAGCCGCGGCAAGAAGGTATTATATTCAGCCATCAGCCATCTTCCGGCTGTTTCGAATGCGCTCCTTGCCTTTGTTCAGGTTCAGCTCGAGAGCGAAGTCCACCAGCTATGGCATCGCGCTCTGCACGATGTTCATAGTCGCCAGCTTTTCGATTGTCGACGGCCTCAGGACGTCGATGGACACGCTCAAGGATAACTTCCTCGCGGAGTACAGCATCGTCACCCTGCCTGATGAGTCGGGCCCCGAGCTGTTCCCAGACACTGCGCTTTCGTCTGTGTCTGGCAAGACCGCATTTGGCATGTTCGTGGATGTGCTCGCGCACCCCTCGATGGAGGAGGTCACAGTGTTTGCGGTAGACGATCCGAACAACGTGCTTCCTGAATCGATTGCTGCTTCTGGCAAGGATGTGCTCGTCGGCCAAAGCCTTCAGCTCAGCGGGGACATTGTGCTGGGGCAGACGAACGTCACCGTCGTGGGCAAGTTCTCCTCGTCGCTGTTCCCGTCCGATTGGATCCTGGGAAGTCGAGGCCTTCTCGACGAACTGATTGGCGAGGTCGGCATGTACAATTTCGCAATTGTCAAGGGCCTCTCCGAGCCCGAAGCAGTTGGGCTCATGTCCAATGGATTCTCCACCCAGGCGGCGGTGGGCATCGTGGACTTCCTCGATTCGAGCGTCCGTGAGGTGGAATCAGACGCCACATGGGCTCTCTTCCCATCAGTGTTCGTCATCGCAGTTCTCGCATACAGCTTCATTGGCTCCGAGACAGCCGACCGCAGACATGACATTGGCATTCTCAAGACAGTCGGAGCTGGCAGATGGAGGATTCTGTCCTACCTGCTCGCGAACGCGGCGGCGATCAGCGCTTGGGGTGGACTGCTGGGCCTTGCTCTTGGCATAGTCCTGTCCTATGCGGTGTCGACGGTGGCCTCAGCTATGTTCACATCCGTCTTCGTCATAAGAGCAGGTGAACTGCTGCTTCTCTCGTCCTTTGCCACAACCGTTGGAGCAGGGGTCATGGGCGCCATTCTGCCGTCAATCAGGATGACACTCTCGTCTCCCGTGAAAGACCTCAAGGAGGTGGCACCGTTCTCCTGATTCGTCCCAGAGCAATAGTGGTCGTCGCCATGGCCGTCATGATATTCACGGCTACGGTCTCAATCCTCCTTGGGCTGCGCTCCGCTCCTGGTGCGTTCGCTGGAAGCGAGGATTTCGTCATATCTGATGTATCCGCGCCGACCGTCTTCTCGAGCCAGCTTGATATCGGCATGATCGACGCTCTGCGTGGCCTTTCGAACATAACCGCTGCCAGTCCGGAGGTGTTCGCGTTCTCGTCATGGGATGGCGTCTCGTTCGTCGTCCGTGGCCTGGGAGACGGCTTCGGGGATTTGGGGTGGCCGAAGGCCGATGATGTCAAGCTCGCTGGCGGAGTCGACTACGATGTCGGCAGCTCCACGCTCATTGGATCTAGGTTGCTCGACAAGCTAGGTTTCGAACTTCCGTTCGTGCTGCCACTCGTCGGCAGCTACTCCTCGAAGGTCGAATTCGTTGAGGTTGTTGGATCGTTCGACACCGGGACGCCCTTCGATAACGAGGTCCTCGTCCCGCTCAGCGTGGCGAGACACCTCTCGGGCATGCCTGATGATAGGGTGTCCGTCATTCGCGTTGCCACGAGCGAGCCGAAATGGCTCTCTGACATTCTCTCTCCATCGCATGCTAGGTTCGCTCTGTTCGATCTGCACCTGTCGAAGAGCGAAGTGGTTGAAGGTGAGGAGATCGACGCCGAAGTCAAGGTGCTGAACTGGGGATTGGCCTCGGGATCTATCACTGTTCGTTTCATGATAGACGACCAGCCGCTCGCCGAGGAGGAGGTCTCATTGAACGGGTCCACATCGAAGACTCTTCACCGATCATTCGTCCCCGGGCTTCTGCATGGCGCTCACTGGGTCAACGTGAGCATTGCCGGTGACTTCCCCGTGAAGCTGTCTGCTGAGTTCAGAGTTGTCGAGGCGTACGTCATCGTGTGGGCTCCATCAAGGGTTCTTCTGAACACCGACTTTGTGGTGAGCGTGACAACACGGACGGGCGAGCCAGCCGCGGGTGCCATCGTGGATTTCGACGGGCAGCATGGAACGTGTGACTCGAACGGCTCGGTGACCATGCATGCCTCCGAACTTGGATCCTTCAATGTCATTGCCAACTACCCGGATACATCGGGCGGAAGCTCTCGAGTCGAGGTTGTGGACCCGTCTGCCTATCCGAACGAGTTCCGGCCGATCGTCACTAGCTTCTTCATCTCTCCTTCCACCGTTCGAGAGTCTGAGACCGCCTACGGGCGTGTGACCGTCGAAAACAACGGGACCCTATCTGGATCTACCGATCTGATCGTCTATGTCGACTCTTCCGAGTATCTGATGCTGAATGTGTCTCTCGTCGGCATGTCATCGCAGACTATCGGCATCGAAATGAAGAATCTGGAACCGGGCACTCATGCAGTCCAGGTGGGCGCGTTTTCGGTCCAGGTCAACGTTCAGCCATGGTTTGCTGACAGCTCTGATCTAGTGCGTCTGGTTGTCAGGTACGGCGGCTCGGGCTCTCTATCATCTGCGGACGGAATTCCAATCTACCAGGCTGCGAAGATCTCTGAGGGCAACGTTGCCGTCGCGCTTTTCGCAATTGGCGCGATCTCCGCATTGCTCGCCTTTCTCGCAGTCACATCTATCTTCTCGAAGGAGATCCATGAGGGCAGACACCGGCTTGGCGTGCTCAGAACGATCGGTGCGTCCAGATCTGATGTGAGGAGGCTCGTATTCCCCCAGGCGTTGGAGAACAGCCTTGCTGGCGCTGCCATAGGCGTCGCCATTGGAGTGGCGATATCGGACTGGCTGTCGAAGTCAGGAGCGTTCGTGGTCCTCGGGCATGAGTTGACGCTCGAGCTCGATCCGGAGCTAATGGTCCTCGTGCTGGTTGGCGCTGTCCTGATAAGCGTGCTGAGCGCATTAGTCTCCGCGTATCTTGCTGGTCGGGAGACCGCGATCAGCTCGATAAGAAGGCTGAAAGAGGAGCAGCAAGAACCGGTCGACGTGAATAGATTCCTCGGCGACGAGTAGACGCCTTCAATATACCCAGAACCACATGTGCAGGTTGCCGTAGAAGTAGGCTTCCTCGCCTTCTTCCTGGATGTACAGGTCGAAGTCAATTCTGTTTGTGCCAGATTCGTTGAGCGTCAGAGTTATGGTCACGTTCCATTCTTCGCCCTTGGCCAGGCTCTTGTTGTGCCACTCGGGGGCCAGAGTCGTCTTGTTGAGAGCTATGTTCGTCACCATCATGAACCCCCTTGGACCGTCCTCCCCGTTCTTCATGTGCAGGACGATCGTGATGATCGTTCCCGGCGTTCTCGTGGTGTTCTCGATGACGTGTCCGTTCTCGTCGGTCATCGCGAAGTAGGTCCTCGAAGGATAATTGGCGGTGATGATGAGTCCCAGAGAGATAGCGGAGACAACGAGCGCTGTGCCGATCATCGCTGCGATCACCTTGTCCGGCTTTGCTGATTTGACGGCCCTCTCAGCTGGTGCAGCCACCGCCTTCTTCTCCACGCTTCTGTCTGCGCGCAGCCAGAACGCCTCAAACGCGACTGCTGCAAGCGTGAAGACCACGAGCGAGCCTCTTGTTGTATTGGACTCGAGCCCTATTGGCGTGAGCACAAGGAAGAGCCCGAGAAAGATGACTACAAGGATGCTCAGGCCGAGGCTGAGCACGAATCTCGTCTCAGGGGAAGTGCCCCTCCAGAAGAACAGCCTGACAACCGCGAATCCCGGAACGAAGAACAGCAGCGGAAGGCCGAATGCGAACGCGAGCGCCCCGCCCGGGAACGTTAGAACAACCAGCGTCGCGACGACGGAGTACGCCGAAATGGCAATCCTCTGACCGTTCTGCGACTCGAGAAAGTCGAGTGCCTTCTGATAGCTCCTCCCACTCGGCTCCTGTCCCATTACCCTCGTCCGGAGTAACCACTAGGGCATATATCAGCTTGTTCGGCGTGGCAGGGGCACTGTGCGAAAGGAGCCAGTGTGCTGCTTTTGCACACGGTAAAGAACCTTTCTGAATGCAGGAATCAGGCCACTGGCCCCAAAGTAGCAATGTATTTAAAGAGTAAATCCAATCTTCAATCTCCCACCCAATGAGTGCAAGTGCTGTTGTGAAGAGGTGAGCCGTGAATGCCTAAGAAGAAGGAAGTCGAGGAAGAGGAGGTGACCTGTCCCGTCTGCGGCAAGCCGGTCGGCCTCGACGTGCCCTCCTGCCCGTACTGTGGAGCGGAGTTCGAAGAGGAAGGAGAGGTGGAGGCGGAGCCGGCGGGCGCTGCGGAGGAAGAGGAGACGGCAGAGTGCCCGGTCTGTGGCAAGGCCGTCAGCCTGAGCGTGTCCGCATGCCCGAACTGCGGTGCCGAGTTCGAGGAGGAAGAGGTAGAAGAGGTCATCGAGGTCGAAGAGAAGGTCGTCCCCAAGAAGGCCGCTGTGAAGATCCCCGTGGCCGAAGAGGAGAGACCCGTCGTGGAGGAGGTCGAGGTCGAAGAGGAAGTGCATGTCACTAAGGCCCCCGCGAGCATCATGGACCTCCGAGTGATCGGCATCGCTCTCGTCATCCTGGGCGTCATCGGCTCCCAGATCGCGTTCATGATCGATTGGTACTGGTCATGGGTGCCCCCGATCGAGGACAACGTTGGGCTGTTCGTCACCCTCCCGTTGGTCGTGATCGTGGTCGGCCTGCTCTTGTTCATGCTGATCAGGAATGCGCTCGCTTCTGGCAGAAAAGTGCCCATGCAGATGCCGGGCGCGTCGCTCTCCATGTTCCTGTTCGGCATATTCGCGCTGGTCCTGATGCTGCTCTACAAGCCGATTAACGACGCGCTCCAGGACTCGCAGGCTGGTGTTGGTGGCGCCTTCGTGATACTGCTCGTGGTCGGCATTCTGGTTGTCATCTTCGGCATGAGGTCGGCGCGAGCATCCGAGTCCGCGTGAATGGCACGAACAGGCCCTTTGTGAAACCCTTTTCATCGATTTCGTTCGCAGCGCGATCGTTGGGATGAACTGATCCTCGGCAACCGGCAATTTTGAAATAGAATGCTATCGATAGAGCCCCTCAGGCGCCTTTCGATGGCGTCCCTTGACTGGTGTGGTGGGACTCATTCAACGAGGGCGTATGGGGCTTGGGATGGGAGCCCCGGGAGCTTTTTCTAACGCGATGAGTGGTCCAAGTCCCAAGGACTTGGACGGCGATTCCGCATGGGTCCGGCCAGCATGTTCTCATCATGATGACCAAATAATTATATACCAATAACCCGATATATTGAAAGCGAAAGCAGAAGGGATGGAACAGCGGCCGCTTGGCAATCTCCTGAGCAGGTATGTCCGTCTTTTCCGCGAACGCGTACAAGGGAAGAAGGAGTGAAGCAGCATGGATAAGAAGATCATCGCAATAATGGTCGCGCTGTTGGTCGTAGCCGCGTTGGTCGTTGCGGTCGTGATGGTAGCCATGGGCGGGATCCGCAGGTCTGGTGGTTTCACGGATCTCTTCGACAAGCTCGAGTACAACGGCACCGACACGTACGACTTCGACCTGTCGTTGCCAGACTCCTGGGATGTTGGCGACAAGAAGACTGTGAGCGATTTCATCGTCGACATGTACTACGAGAAACGAACGATCGGCCAGACTTCCGTGTACATCACTACCATGTATTTCATGTATCTCGGAAACAAGTGGAACAACCCTGAGGAGGGCACGAGCTTCAATGTCCCGGACGACAGCGGAGATGGTTGGCTCAATGTCGATCACGGCATGTTTGTGATAACGGTATCTTCTGCTACAAACCTGTCCGCTGAGTACGATGTCGGAGACATCATAACGCTCGAGACATCGCTGGTGCAGAACTCCAACACGCTGTTGGCGTTTGGCGATTGGGTCGTCTCCGACACGCTCTAGTCAATCCGATCAGGACTGGAAGATGCCCAGTCTTGGAAAACCTAACATCGAGAACTTGTCCTCGAGCTTAATTCTAGGTATAAAGAACTTGCCCCTGGCCGTTGTTATCAGAAAGCGAAAGCTGACGAAAGCGTATTATAAGGAAATCCACAAATGCTTGTTATATATAAGCAAGAATGCATGACTGATTAGGGCAAGCCTGGCTTTTGTGGGCGGTCCGAGTCCAAGAGCTGTCCAGCTAGAGGGGGGAAAGCCTCCCAGCAAAAGCTGTGCCTAACCTATCGTCCAAGGCGAGGAAGGACCGTGCACAGGAGCAGGACCCCGCAGCGGGGCAGCTCAGACGCTGCACCCAGGCCCAGAGGACTCTCCATTGGGCTCTCTTTCTTGTCTGCTTCGTCTTGGCAGAGCAAGGTCAACGGTCTTGGGCGCGGTAGAACAAATGGCACGGTCAGCTTCGGGATAACCAATGGCCGCACGAACGGTCGGACCAACGGTCGCACCAATGGCCGAACGAATGGCAGAACGAATGGTCGCACGAGCGGAAGGACGAACGGCCGTACTAATGGACGCACAAACGGTCGTACTAATGGCCGTACCAATGGCCGTACGAACGGCAGGACGAACGGCCAGACGAATGGTATCACGAACGGCAGGCGCTGGGGGCTGACCAATGGGGGCTCGATTGGCAAGATCAATGGGATCACGAACGGCTTCGTGAACGGCGCTGGTGCGGTCAACGGCTTCAGGCTGTCCTACCAGCAGAGGCTCGTGGGCATCCCGAAGATAGACATCCGCAAGAAGATCATCATAATCCTGATCGTCGTTGCGCTGATCGTCTCTGCTCCTTACATACTCGTGTACTCCTTCCCCAAGGAGAAGGTCGAGATCGACGGATATTTCATGGACTGGCTCAGAGCGCAGATCTATCATGATGACCCAGACTCGCAGAACCCGGATATCGCAGTCACTGCCTACGGCATGAAGTACGACGCGCAGGGAAGCTACTTCTATGTGCGGACCGAAGGCACCATACTCGAGGGGAGGGGCTCTGGGTCGGATGGATTCTTCATATTCGTGGACACGGACAACGACCCGGAGAGTGGCTACTCAGTTCGAGGACTAGGAGCGGATGCCCTCATAAGCGTCGTGGGCTGGAACAGGACGTTGATGAGCGCTGGAACTTTCTTCTTCAACGGCTCTGCGAGCAGCCTGGATTTCGAAGGATTTGACTTCGATTCGGTGCCCGTGGTCGCCTTCATGGACGGCGAGATGGAGCTGTCAAGCGCAGTCGCTGTTACGGAGAGGTCCCGCGTCGTTGTCTGCGCGAGGCATACGAACATCAAGAGCGATTGGTCAGACGCGAACTTCAGGGTGAGAGGCCCCGCCGTCCAGGTACAGCAGGTCCATGACGCCATGGCCGTGCTGCCGGGCACGGTAGGCCAGCACGTGCTGACGGTGCGTGTCACTGGCAAAGGACCGGTCGCCAACATAGACGGGTTCACATTCGACTTTCTGGGCAATGTCACGCCTGTTGTGTACACAGCGGTCGAGGGAGAGGACATGCTGGGGTCGGCCTCGGGGCCTACCATGTTCTTTGACAGGCCGGTGAGAGTCGGCCACGGCAACTCGAGGACGATAGAGATCTTCGCGACCTTCCCAGAGACTTCGATAGGCGACTCCTTCGGTCTGGAGATCAATAAGAGCGTTGGAGTGACGGCGGATCCAAATGTGACGTGGGTCGTTGACTCCATTCAGACGCGCTCGAAGGTCTCCTACATAGGACTCGTTCCGGACGTAGTCGTGATCGATGGCGCGTTCGGAGACTGGTCCTCCAAAGCCCCCATTCTGGACCTGCTCGGCGATGCATACTCCAACAGGACCTTGGACATGACCTCTGGTGATGTTGACATAGACACAGTCAAGCTCGCCTCAACGACCGACATGGCCTCTTTCTACATGTCTGTCAACGGAACGATGCTCGGCGGGTCCAGCGTGCCCACGAGCATGGTCAGATTCGTGACTCCTGGGCCTCCAGCGGTGAACGTGACCAACATCACTGTGCCGATGTACGGCGCGGACTTCGCCTTCGTGTTCATAGACATCGACAGGGACCAGCACACGGGATTCTATGTCGGTGGCTCCGAGGCCTCGATAGCCGTCATCGGGAAGGACAACGAGATCCTGTCCAGCAGGCTCTTCGTTTACAATGACAGCAAGTGGACCGATGCAGGCGAAGCGAAGGCCGCGATAGACTCGTATCAGCTCGAGGTCAGCGCTCCATATTCCGCCCTCGGCCTCGTCTCTGGACAGAATTATCCAATCACATTCCTCGCTCAGGACTGGAGCGGCCGCGAGGACGACATAGCCGTCGCCCTCCCAGCCAGGATTACTGCGGGCACAATGGCCTTCGGGGGCATACTGATCAACGAGATATACAATAGGGACCAGGGCAAGCCGACAGACTGGATCGAGCTGTACAACACGGGCACTGAGCCGATAAACCTTGGTGGTTGGGAGCTCTGGGTCAACGGCGTGCTCACATACACATTCCCGTCCGTCACGGTCAATCCCGGCGAGTTCTATGTAGCGTACAGCCTGGACTTCGGAAAGGGTACGAACTTCTTGCTGCTGGACGATGCCGGATCAACGGTGGACCAGTGCACGGCACCTGGCTGGCAGGAGAAGACGTGGGGAAGGACCGGAAGCCCGCCCTATGACACTTGGACGACTATGACCCTCACGCCTGGGGCAATCAACCAAGGCCAGGTGCCCATTCCGGAGTTCGAGGACGCGATAGTGCCACTAGCGATAGTACCAATTATGTTGTTCGCTATTAGACGTGCAAGAGCTGGGAAGAGAGAGGCAGAAGAATAACCGGCTATGGTCAGGGGTAGCAACATGGTGGGAGACAAGGGTAACACGAGCGCTTCTGCGCCCGAGGGCTCCCTTTTCTCGCATCTGCTCAGGCCCATGGCCGAGCAGTCGGAACTCGACAGACCCTATGTGCCTATCATCGCGGGTCCGAGGCTCTTCATCCTCCTGCTCTATGCCTCCGTGCTCATAGTGGCGTCGATCGAGTTCTTCGTGGATATGAGGATCTGGTACGGCAGCTGGGACGTCTACAACACATATCTGTTTATCGTCTCTGGCCTGTTTGTCCTGCTGGGCATGCTCATGCTGTTCTCTTCAAGGCGCATCGCCCCAGACGAATACAAGCTGCCTCTTCCTCGTATCTGGTTCTGGATAGCCGGCCTCGTGATGCTCGCGGGCGGCGGCCTCGGTCTCGTCGTTGGGGGCAAGTCGTTGGAGGGCTGGGCCATTGTGCTCAGCGTATTGCTCGTGTACGGGTTCGTGCTGATGGTGTTCGGGACCAAGAGCATCGATGTGAACGAGGGCATGAGGCTTTCAACATACGGCACGGGCCTGATCCTCATGATCCTCGTGCCCGTCCACGAATCGTTCAATGTCGCGAGGAGCCCGTCGGATGAGTGGTTCTTCGCGTTGCCGAACCTCGTGCTGTTGATTGCGGGCATGACCATATCGCTGATTTCCCTTCAGTCCCTCAAGTCCAAGGACGGCTTCCTCGGCGCGTGGCTCATGGGCGCAATGGTGATATTTCTCATCGCGTTCCACGAACAGATCGGCATCGTCGCATCTCGCACCATCTCTGAGTACGACCGCGCCCTGGCGATGATCGGCATCACATTCTCGTTCCTTCCGCTCATGATGCATGTCTGGCGCGAGAACGTCTACTTCTTCCTCTGGAGGCGCCTCAGGATATCAAACGCCCTGATTGCCCAGGGCGACTACAAGGGAGCGTTGAAGCATGCCGATGAGGCTCTGAAGCAGTGCTACAGGGCGGGCATCGAGGACAGGTTCTCGATGCCATGGACGCTCAAGGCCGATGCGCTCTATCGCATGAAGGACTACCCGAAGGCCAGGGTCAGCTACGAGACCGCTCTCCAGATAGAGCCGCGGGACAGCGTTTCCTGGGCTCACCTGGGCAACATGTACGCTTTCGAGGGGAAGCAGGAGCAGGCGTTGAAGGCTTTCGAAGAGGCCATCAAGGCGGACTCCAGGAGCGCCTTCGCGTGGAACAACAAGGGCGCCGTGTATCAGTCGCTTAGGATGGACGAGGATGCTCTCATATGCTTCGACAAGGCCCTGCAGTACGCGCCTACCAGCTTCGATGCGCATTTCAACATGGCCAGGCTATTGGCAAGGCTGGGCCACAGCGATGAGGCCCTGCCTCACTACCAGGCCGCGCTCGAGCTCAGGCCGGACAGCGAAGCCGCGAAAGAGGGCATCAGGAAGGAGTACTTCAAGAACATATGCATGGACCAGATTCTTGGATGGGAGCAGCTGGGCCTGGACACCACGGGTCTGAGGCAGATCCTCGAACAGGATGCACCGAACTTCGTCAAGAGGTCGAAGGAGTTCCTGGCGAACATAGTCGACCAGCGCACCCAGCTCCCGTTAGTTCCTTGGAAGCAGCACTTGGACGTCACTGCTGCAATACAGAAGATCCTCAAGGTGACCGAGCCGCCAGGCGCGTCGATAGAGCGAATCCAGGAGGAGACACATCTCAAAACCCAGGACCTCGTCTTGCCCCTCGCGCTTCTGATGGAAACAGACCACGTCTACTTCAAGACGGTCGGCAGGAAGGAAGTGTATGTTTCTGAGGGAAAGGCACCTGAGAAGCCGCCGGAGGTCGTCGTTCCTAAGGAGGCGGAGCCGACGCCTGCGGTAGAAGCCGCTCGTCCACTGCCTACGAAGCCCGTTGTTGTGCCGATCAAATGCCCAGGATGTGGGCATGTCTTGAAAGGGGACGAAACTAAGTGCCCGATGTGCGACCTCCCGCTCGAGAGCGCCTCGTTCGACTGCCCGATATGCAGTGAGGAGGTTGCGTTCTCAGCGGATTCCTGTCCGAAGTGCGGCGCCATTTTCAGAGGCGTTCCCGTGGAGGCGAAGGAGCTCGAGAAAGCTGTGGAAGAGGCCGCAAAGGAGCAGCCCAAGGCAGAGGAAAAAGCGAGAAGGATCTGGCCCAGGAGGAAGAAGGCGAAGCGTGCTGCCCAGAAGCCCAAGAAGGCCCCTCCCCCCGAGGAGAAGAAGAGGTTCAGGAGGCCGCCTCCGGAGACAGTTGAGCCAACCGCCTCAATACTGTTCTTCCGAAGAAAGAAGAAGACCTGAATTTCACGTTGTCCTGCTCGACAACGCGGTACGAAGTATTGTATAGCTACTGGTTTATCCAGCGCGAGGAGGAAAAGGGACCGTGAGGGTCCTTTCGTTCCTGCGATATTCTCTGGAGTCTGTCATCCGGAACAAGAGGCGATCCCTGTTCGCGATCGTGGGGATAGTGCTCGCCCTGTCCCTGATATCGGGCTCGTTCATCGCGGTCGATTCCTCGGCACTGGGCATGCTTCGCGCTGCGATCGACAAGGTCGGGGTCGACTTCGTGGCATATGACGAGTACTACAACTACAGCGTGCCAGTGAACGAGGACTACTTCGCCCCGCGTCTGGACGCCATCAGGTCCGTGAAGGACATCGAAGCCGCCTCCGCGCTCGTTGTGATCAACGGCTGGAAATTCTCCAACGGATCGTTCACAATCGCGCCTTATGAGTATCTGTACGAGAGCATGGTCTTTCTCCCGGAGGACAGCGACAAGCTGCTCGATGCCTACAAGATCGTTGGCCAGCTCCCGGATATGGGAACCGCTGCCATAAGCAAGGCCACTGCCGATCAGTTTGCCATCGAGGTCGGCGGCAGCGTGATGTGCACCTATGTCCAGAGCACCTCATGGTATGACAACGGCACTTGGCGTCAGAACTACACCTACCTGAACTTGAGCTTCGTCGTGACTCAGATATGGACGCAGGAAGGAACGTTCGGGAGCGATTGGTACTATCCATATGTCGAGAGCGATGAGGACTCGGTCCAGGTCTTCGACTATTGGGATCCAGTTGTTCTCAACATGGCCGACTTCGCACAAGTGACTAATGCCATGACCTCCAACAATTTCAGCTACGGCCAGAACACATACTATCTGATCTGGTTGGACAGGGATAAGGTCATCAACCTGGGCGATGTTCCGGGCTCCATCGACAGGATCGAGTTCATCCAGCACCGTCTGCAAAGAGAGGGCTATGAGCACGGGTTCTCCGTCTACGATAGCAGGCTCGTAGGCCCTCTGTCCGAGCTGTACCCGCAGCTCGAGAGCATGAAGCTCCTGTTCCTTATACTCTCCTTGCCCGTCGTTGCGCTGGGCGTGTACTTGTCCGTTGTCGGGGTGGACCTTGGCGTGACCGAACGGCGCAGGGAGGTCGGGATTCTGAAGTCGAGAGGGGCAAGCAATAAGCAAGTCTTCGCTTCCCTGATACTCGAATCCCTCTCGCTTGGAGCATTCGCCGGCATTCTGGGCCTCGCCCTCGGGCTGTTCGTGAGCAGATTCCTCCTCGGGGCAGCAACTGCCTTTGTCTACCAGGGTGAAGGGGAGGCCAGGATCTCCGACTACGGCATGACCTCGGGAACGATCATTCTGTCAGTCCTGTTCGGGGTTCTCCTGACCTTCCTCTCTTCCTACAGGCCATTCAAGAGGGTGTCCAGGACCGATGTGGCGGAGGCTCTCCATCACTACTCGCCGATGGTCGCAAGAATCGGCTACAAGCCCCGGACGGACATCGTTCTTCTGGGGATTTCGATGCTGAGCATCGTGAGCGTCCTCCTCGGCCCGAGCTGGGCCTTCGATCAGGAGTGGTCTTGGATCACGAGACTGCTCCTCACTCTGCTGCTCCTCGCAGGCTTGGCGGCATTTCCTGCAATGCCCTTCCTGCTCTCGCTCAGCGTGATCAGGCTGTTGACGAGGACCTCTCACAGGTTGTATGCGAAGTTCACATGGATCGTGAAGCCCTGGACGAAGGAGCTGCACCACCTGGTCGACAAGAACATCGTGAGGAATCCCAGGCGGGCCTCGAACCTGTGCGTCATCATATCGCTCGCGCTCGCGTTCGGGCTCTTCATTTCGGTCACGATGGAGTCCACCATGGCCTATGAGAAGGAGACGATAGTCTACGAGGTGGGTGCGGACGCGAAGGTTTCGGGGTATTTCAGCAGATACTACTCGTCTCTGAACCTCAGCCGCCTCGCCTGGATCGATTCCGTCGAGGGCGTCGAAGGCATCTCACAGTTCACGCAACTCAGCATCGAGGTCGAGACATATGGTTACGGGTCGTATGGCCTCAGCGCCGCGCTGATAGATCCGGGGTCCTTCAAGGAGGTGGTCGATCCCAGCGGGTTCTACTTCGTTGGAGGGGGAAGTGACATGCTGGAAGATCTCGAGATCAATGGGACAGTCCTCGTCAGCAAGCATCTCGCCAACGACATGGACATCCTAGTCGATGACCCGCTGCACTGCCGGATCTGGTTCGCGAACGAGAGCGATGGGAACTACTACAGGTACTCCTCTGACTTCACCCTCCGCGTTGCCGGCATCGTCAAGGGCGGGCTCCCAGGGTTCCCGTATGACGATTTGTTCCTGAGCAGAGAGACACTGGACTTCGTATCTGATCAGGAGCTGACAAGCAGCGAGTCCGGTTTCACGTTGGGCGCGTTCGTGGACATCGATGATGCGTTCGACCACACGGAGGTAGCGGACGACGTGAGAGACGTGTACTCGAGCGCCGGCCTCGAAGCCAACCTGCTGGTTCTCGAGGACGAGCTGAATGAGCTCAAGACCGAGAATCCAGCGTTCAGAGCGCTTTCAGACTTCCTGTACATGGAGTACGCCCTCTCGGTCGCGATAATGACGGTCGGTGTCGGTCTGCTGATATTCGTCGCGGTGACGGACCGGGAGCAGGAGCTCGCATGCATAATGGCCAGAGGCGCGTCGGGCTCGCAGATGCGCAAGATACTGATGGGCGAGTCGGTCACGCTGATGATCATCGGCCTCGTCGTGGGCGCATCCGTCGGCCTGCTCACGGCCTATCTGTTCAACACGCTTTCGGGGGAGGAGATGTACACAGCCGTCGAGAGGAGGATGATATTCACCTATGTGAGCTGGTCGATAGTCCTCGCGTCGATCGGAGCGCTGCTCGTGGCCTCGCTCCTAGCGACCGCAAGAGCGGGCAAGGTCAGGCTTGCAGAGGTACTCAGGATCCGAGGTGGTTGAGTTGGGAGATATTGTCGTGAAGGACCTGATCAAGGTCTACAAGACAGGAAAATCGGAAGTGATCGCCCTCAGGGGCCTGGACTGCGCCATCAAGGAGAGCGATGTCCTGGCAATAATGGGCCCCTCGGGATGCGGGAAGACGACGTTGCTGAACATCATCGGCGGGCTGGACAGGCCGACTGCTGGCTCCGTGACCATCGACGGTGTCAATCTGGTCAATCTCTCCGACACAGAGCTCGTCAAGCACCGTAGGGAGAAAGTCGGCATCGTCTTCCAGTTCTTCAACCTCGTCCCGACGCTGACCGCGAGGGAGAACATAGAGCTGCCGATGCGACTTGCGGGAAAGAGCTCTGAGCGCATGAAGGAACGGGCAGACGAACTCCTCAAGCTCGTGGACATGGTTCCGCGGTCCAGCCACAAGCCTGATGAGCTCTCGGGCGGCGAGCAGCAGCGAATCGGCCTTGCTGTAGCACTGGCGAACGATCCGCCAATACTTCTCGCGGACGAACCCACTGGCGAGCTGGACACGGCCACGGGCCAGCAGATACTGCACCTGTTCAAACGGCTTCGAGATGAGTACAAGAAGACAGTGGTCATCGTCACCCATGACCAGCGCATAGGGCAGATCGCCGACACGGTCATGACCATCGTGGACGGCCGAATAACGGGCACAATGTCAGGCGCTGATTTCTCGGCGAGAACATCGCAGACCATGTCCTAGGGGCCTTCGGACGGCTGAGGCAGTCAACCTCTCAGGACCGCGCGAGCTAACGGGATCAAGCTGGCAGAAATACCGGGAACAAGAGGCACAAGGCCAGCGTGGGCTCCTCGGTTGACGTCAGCGGATCTCGACCTTGCCCTTTTTCAGAAGCAGTGTCAGGGCCTCTTCCGCGGCCTTGTCCCGTACTTCCCTGCTGTCAAGGGCCCTCTTCGTCGCGAGGTTCAGCTCTCGAAGAGCCCTGCGTTCCTCCATCTTCTCGGCCCTCTTCGCTCCCTTGATCTCGATGATCCTCTCGCGCATCTCCACGGCTTTTTGGTGCGACGCGTCCGCCTGCTCTCGGAGCTTCAGAAATTCTCCGTGCTTCTTGTTGGCTGAGGCGACCAAGCTGGCGACCTCCTTGAGGAGCGCCGTCGCCTCCTCGTGTGCCTTATGCTGCTCCTCCGAGAGCCGCACGACCTCCGCGTGTTCCGCGTCGGCCTGCTTGAAGAGCGTGTCGATGCTCTGGTCGACGCTCTTGACCTCTTTGGCGATCTTGTCCTGCTCAGCGAGGATTTTCTTCAGCCGCTCTATCTCCGCGAGCTTCTTCTTCAGGTGTTCCAGAAGCTCTCGCTCCTTGGGTATCGTGAGGGGGACCGTCTGTTGCCTCAGCTCCATGGCCTTCGCGTCGGCCTGCAGGGCATGGATCTCGCTCCTGAGGTCGCCCATGGGCTTGCCCTTGAGCTTCTTCTTGAAGTCTATGAGCTCCTTGGCCTTCTTCTGGAGCTCGTCCCGCTTCTGCTTGTGCACTCGCATTTCCCTGACGAGCGCGTCTCGCCTCTCTCTCACTTCAAGCATCTGCTCCTGAAGCTTCTTCTTCTGCTCGTTCAGGGAGTCCCTCTCCGACCTCAGAACAGCTGCCTGATCATTGATCTCGTCGCGCTTGTTCAGAAAGGCCCTGAACCTCAGCTCTGCGCTCTGAAGCTCGCTTATCTTCTTGGGCATCTGAGACCGCCAGTGGAGGCTTCGATTTGACCGGATAATGAACTCATGCTATAAGGATTGCTGGGTGAGCGCTCGTCATCCATCCATAGGCGTCATTATGCCAAGTCCGGGCTTCTTCGAAGGGACCAGATAGCCGTCTTCGAACACCAGCCCGGAGGAGGGATCGTCGACGATGCTGAAATGCGAGTCGAGGTCGGCGTATTTGATGTTCTCGGAGCTGAGGGCGAAGTGAAGGCCTGCTGCGACGGATACCTGGATCTCGCCCATGCATCCGACCATCGTGCTTATGCCCGTCGCCTCAGCGAGCATGTTTGTCAGGACGGCGTCGTGAACGCCCGCGCTCTTCATCAGCTTGATGTTGATCATATCTGCGATTCCTTCGCGAGCGATCTTTCTCGCGTCGAGGCTGGACTTTACGCACTCGTCCGCCATGATGTCGATAGGGCTTCTCTCTGTCACCTTTCTAAGGCCAGCGTAATCATCCGCCTTCACGGGCTGTTCGACGAAGGCCACGTCGAGCGGCTCCATGTGCTCTGCGAACCTGATCGCCTGGTCGACCGTATAGCCCTGATTCGCATCCACTCTGAGCTCGATTGGCGGGCCAACGGCTTCTCTGACCGCCGCCACTCTGTTGATGTCTTCATCGAGGTCCAGTCCGACCTTGACCTTCAACGCCCTGAAGCCAGACTTGCAGTACTTCACCGCCCTCTGGACGGTGACTTCTTTCGATTCGATGCCCAGGGTCATGTCCGTGAGCATCTTCTTCCTCGTGCCGCCAAGGAACTTGTAGAGCGGCTTCTTCTCGCGCTTGCTGAGGAGATCGTACACAGCGATATCGACAGCCGCTTTTGCCGCTGTGTTCCCAGGGGAGATCGCATCGAGCCTTTGATGCAACCTCGCGATATCGTTCTCCTCCGTCCCAATAATCTTCTTCGAGACCTTCTCGAGGAATGCCTCGATCGACTGCAGGGTCTCCTGCGTGACGTTGCTCGGGCTCGCGCTCCCCACACCGAACTCGTCCCCGACGACGATCTTCACCATGACGTTCTCCTCAACATCGGACGAGCCCGTCGCGATCGTGAATCGGCTGGTTCGCCTGTTCACGAAGCTCTTGAACTGGACAGAGTCTATCGTGAGCGATGCCCCCTCATGAACAGTTTCACCGCGTTGATGTCCTTCCTCAGCCCCATCGCGTTCGCGACTGGAGCGCATTTGGTTCTGAGAAGATAGGCGATGGGCGCCAGCTTCGTTTCGGAGAGCGACTCGAAGTTGGCCATGCCCTTGGCAATGATTAGCTCTGCGTCCTCGAGCGTTGTTCCAAAAGGCCCTCTGAGCGAATCAAGGTCTATTCCGACCGCAAAACCAGGGGCCTCCACAATCCTGTCCACAATCTTCTCCATTCCCAGGCCCTCGATGTCCCCTGTCGTCGCGTCGGTCAGAATGGGTTCTTCCTT
>CAYOXJ010000008.1:0-21923 GCA_964407905.1 uncultured Thermoplasmata archaeon | reverse complement strand
ATGATGGTCATGGTGAGGCAGGGAAGCGCCTCCAAGAACCTGGAGGCGCTCGCGCCGTTTGCCAAGAGCCACGAGTTCTTTCTAGTGTCGGATGACAAGAATGTCTCTGACCTCATCGAGGGCCACCTTGACAGGGCCTTGGAGCAGGCGGTGCTGAACGGCATAGATCCCGTCCATGCGCTGAGGGCAGCAACCATAAACCCCGCGCTTCACTACAAGGTGCCCCTCGGGGCTATAGAGCCTGGGCGGATGGCCGACGTGGTCAGAGTGACAGATCTCAAGAGCTTCTCGGCAGAAGAGGTCTACGTCGGCGGAGAGCTCGTCGCCGCAATGGGCGCGCCCAAGTTCGAGATCAAGCCCAAGGAGATGGTGAGCCAGCTCGTCCTTGCTCGGAAGACACCGTCTGACTTCGAGGTGTCCTCGCCAAAACCTCTTGCAGAAGTGAGGGTCATAGGTGTCATCAGTGGGAGCATCGTGACCGACGCGTTCATCGCAACTCTGCGCACGGAGAACGGGCGGGTCATGGCGGACCTCGGGCAGGATGTTCTTCATCTCTCCGTCGTCAACAGGTACAGGGACGCGCCAGTGAGCAACGCCTTCGTCAAGGGCTTCGGCCTCAAGTCCGGGGCAATCGCATCAAGCGTCGCGCATGACTCGCACAATATCATTGTCGTGGGCACCAGCACTGAGGATATGGCGCTTGCAGTGAACACGCTGGTGGACGGTGGCGGCGGATTCTGCGTGTGCTCGGCTGGCAAGTGCAGCATGTTGAACCTTCATGTGGCAGGCCTGATGTGCACCAAGCCAGTTCACGACGTCAAGCGAGTGCTCGATTCTCTCCTTGCGAGAGTGAAGGAGATGGGCTGCGCCCTCGACGACCCATTCATGACAATGGCATTTCTCAGCCTCCTCGTCATCCCGAGCCTCAAGCTGGGAGACAGGGGCCTGTTCGATGTGATGGAGTTCAAGTTCGTTGACGTCCTCCTGTGAGGAGATACGAGCCTCAAAAAGAAGCTTTATTACCTCATCAGCGATTCGTGCAATCATGGTGCTCGAGGCTTTGAGGGAATCGCTCGTCCAGTCGCCCGTTGTCAAGCGCGGCGATTATGACTACGTTGTCCATCCGATCACTGACGGCATTCCCAGGGTGGACCCGAAGGTATTGGACGAGATCACAGATGCTATGGCCCAGATCGGCAACCTCGACTGTGACTATCTCATGACCATCGAGGCCCTCGGGATTCCTCTCGCGACCGCTCTGTCATTGAAAACAGGGATACCGTTCAACGTGGTCAGGAAGAGGATGTATGGGCTGCCAGGTGAGGTCAACCTGACGAAGGAGACTGGATACTCTAAGTCGACCCTCTTCATCAACGGTGTCAAGGCCGGAGATAGGGTGGTCATCGTCGACGACGTCATCAGCACAGGGGGGACTCTGTGGGCCCTTGTCGAGGCCCTGAAGAAGATGCAGGTCAAGATTGCCGACATCCTTGTCGTGATTGAGAAGACCGACAAGAAGGCCGAGATCGAGAGGAAGATCGGACAGCAGATCAAGACTCTTGTGAAGGTGGAGGTCGTCGACGGGAAGGTGTCAGTGCTCTAGTTTGTTTTTGGTTCATTTAGGTGCTTCTCATATAGCCATCTTGCCCCTCTTGTATCGCAAATGAGCACATAACAGACACGGCACGAAAGCGTAACGTAACTGTAGTGCGCAGATGGAACAGCGCCAAGTTGCGTCGCATTCTCGTGCATGAGCTAGGCCTCTTAGCTTCGATTGTTCTCTCGGCCATCGCAGGAACCCTCCTTGGATTCGCGGCCGGCCTAGTGCCGGGCCTGCACATGAACAACATCGCAGCATCCCTCACAGCTTATGCGAGCGTCACCCTAGCTGCATTCGGCGCCCTTGAGAGAATCACTGGCGGCGTCGACGACGGGATTCTTGTCTGCTGTTTCATATCAGCAGCGCTCGTCGCCCACCTGTTCGGAGAGGCGATGACTTCGACGTACGTTGGAATCCCGTCCGAGGACGTGGTCTCTGTTCTGCCTGCGCACAGGCTGGCGAGGGCGGGCCTCGGGTCCGTCGCGGTAAGGGCCTCGGCCGATGGCTGTTTTGTCGGAGTGCTGATCGCGTCGGCCCTGCTGGTGCCCATGTGCGTCCTAATGGGGCCGCCCATTCACTTCTACTCGATCGTGAAAAAGGGCATGGTGATTATCGCAATTGGGTGCTCCGTTCTTCTTGTCTTGTCAGAAGGTCTCTCAGTGAGGTCCATGTGGTGGGTTCGAGGATCTTCACTCAGAGTGATCAAGGCGGCTGTGATATTCTGTACATCCGGCGTGTTGGGAGCGATCGTGCTCCAATCCAACTACTTCGCATGCGCGCTTCCGGACCTGCCGTGGATGGATCCGGGATTCGTTCCTCGATCATCTCTTCTCCTTCCTCTTTTCGCGGGGCTGTTCGGCGTGCCGAGTCTGTTGCTCAGCCTTGGTTCTGGACCCGTACGGGACATTGGCTCGGGCACCTGGCGTCATCTGCAGCATGCTCCGAAGCTGGGAGATCTGGTTCTCTCCGTCATCGGTGGGACGCTCGTAGGTTGGCTTCCTGGGATGACCTCGGGGTCGTCCACGACTCTCTGCTCGCCGACGACGAGAGAGGTCGGAGGGGGTGGAGATCCCGTCGGCTCCGTGAGGTTCATATGGTTGTACTCGGCCGTCTCCTCCGTGGGTGCGGTGTTTTCTGTCGGCGCCCTCTTCGTCATAATGCGAGCTCGGAGCGGCTCAATGGACGCGGTCGCATCATTTCTCGAAATCACCTCCCACGAGCGCTGGCTGTCCAACGCGCTTCCCATGACCTCGATCCTTTTGTCGATGCTCATCGCAGCTCTAATCTGCAACCATGCGATCGGCGTGCTCGATTCGAGGCTAGTGTGGCTCCGGAGAATAATGTGCTCGAAGAAGCTCGCCATTGCGTCATTGGCGTTCATTCTCTCGCTGTGCGTCGCTATCACTGGATCGAGGGGCGCATTGCTCATGGCCTCATCTGCTTCCCTCGGCGTCATCCCTCCTATCATCGGCATCAGGAGGATTCAGCTGATGGGCTGTCTGCTCGTGCCGATATCCATCCTGTTCATGGGAAAACTGTGACTCACGACCGAGTGAGATAGAGAGATATGGCGTGGTCCACAAGCTTGTCCAGGAAGGTCGGGCGATAGACCAGCAGGACCTTGACCACGCTCTCCTCGTCGGCGACGTAGTAGAGGTTCTCCTTTCCCCGACGCTCTCTCCTGACAACACCCTTCCTGAGCAGTATGGACAGATAGGTCGAGAGCGTAGAAGGCGGCAGTTGAAGGGCGTTCTTCATCATGATGTGAGTCGAGCCCTGATTGTTGAGCAAATGCAGGACGACCCTTCTAAGGCTCTCCTGCCTCAGCGCCTCGAACGTTTCTATTGGCACATTCGGGATTTTGCCTTTCGGGAAGAATCGCTTGAAGTACCTGTCCTCGTTGGAGAAGATGAGCTCCTCTCGTTGCAGGCGGTCCAGGTGATATCTGACGACCCCCAGAGGAAGGCTCGTCAGCCTCTCGATCTCTCTGAGATGAACGCCTGGCCTTCGGACGATAAGATCATACACTATCTTTCTTGTCTCCAGTTCCGGCCTGTCCTTCAACTGACGCACCTTGCTTCCAGAGAAGCGCTACCAAGAACAACAGAATGATCGCGAGGTCGATGATCCCTTCAAGCAGTATGAGCTGAGAGTGAGTCATCGTGGGCACGTGTGGATTCCTTTCCTTCATCACCAGTGTGAACGTGCCTGCAGCTAGCAGAATCTCCTTCACGACGAAGACCCCGAAGCCCAGCGCAGCGAACAACAGCCTGGCCATCCGGGTGCGCAGATACGACAGCAGGAAGACTATGAAGGGTATCAGCGCGCACACGGCGACGGCTAGCCTGATCACAGCAGCCAACTCATCGTCCATGGCATGCACCTTCTTGGCCCGTGGTAGTCCGACCACGGATTAATATCTGTCTACAGAAGGAGCGCAGAAAGAGATTGTAAGAGAGGAAGGGGGCCGCGTGTCTCCCCCCGAATTGGCAGTGCCCGGCTTCTCGGCGCACGCCCCTTGGTCACTCGTCCTATTCGGACGGAGGCCAAGGATCAATACCTAGCGCCTTCGGGCCCCCTGCCCACGGCGGCCTTCCTTCCTCCTTTATAGTTATCTCAACGGGATTGTCCGCGTCTGTTTTGTCGACGATCTTCCAGGCGCAGAGGACGGTCGTCCCATCTTCCAGCTCTTCCCACTCGCCCGTGACCTCGACGATGTCCCCGACCTGCACCACATCGACGACGCTGGTCTCCTGGGTCATCCAGTACCACCAGGGCCCGAACTCGACGACCGTCTCATCGTCTATGACAAACGCGGATGGACGAGCAATTTCATCTTCATCCTCCGCTTCGTCTTCGGGCTCGTCGTTCGCGTCATCGTCCGCATCATCTTGGTCATCGTCTTCGTCTTCATCGTCATACAGATACGCTGTTACTGTCCCTTCTACTGTGACTAGCTCCTGGTTATTGTCGTCCGTCGCGTCGTCAATGGCTAGCGCAATAGGCGTCGCTCCGAACACAAGTGCGGCTACGACTAGCGCTGACATTGCATACTTGGATCCGAACAAGTCAGTATCCCTCCCTCTGCTTCTTTTTCCCCATTTCAGCGGCATGCTATATAGGATTGTCGGCGGATTGTGACGGGGTTGGCACAAACTGCGAATCATCTGCTCCGCGGGTTCTTGGTATCGAATGTCGCGGACAATCTTTCCATGTCGTACCCGAAGGGCAATAGCATGCCCTCGACTCCTCTGAGAAGCAGATCCAGGTACGCTTCAACGTCATAGCCTTCGTTGCCAGAGATGAAGGAGTCGATCTTCACTCGCTTGTGTGATTCCTTGCTCCTGCAGTCACAGATCAGATACTTCACGGCCTCTCCTGGATTTACGTCGAATCCGACATCATCCAGTTGCTTGAGAGCGGCTACGGCGTCGTTGAACTGCTGGTACTCCCCAAGTTCTTGGGACACTCTCCTGGTTATGAGGAGCTTGTTCAGAGGGATCGTCCCGGATCTCACGGCCTCGACGTATTCGTCAACTATGTCCAAGGCCGAGGGCACGAGCTCTATGAACTGCTGTGAATCGGACGCTTTGGAGAAGTGCGTGAGCAGCTCGTTCTGCATGTCCCGCACGAGTTCGGTCGTGTCCTGTTTCCTCAGCTCAATTCCTCGTATCTTGAACCTTCCATCTTCGAAGAGGCCGTAGTATCTGTTCAGGACACCAACTCCATGTGACCTGTCTGGCAAGAACACGATCCACTTGTAGACGCCCTCCGGCTCCAACGGTATTCCTATATGGCCAGAGACATGCTCGCAGAACTTGTCGGGATCGCCGTCCCCCTTGAGCCAAAGGGAGTCGACGATGCCGTGCAGCACCTCGAAGCCGTGGGCCTCTGCCATCTCAGAGGCCTGCAGGAGGATCTCCCTGCCATATGCTGTGATCGACTCGTGACACTCTATCCTCCCAAAGCGAGCGTTCTTGTAGCCCGTGTACCCGAAGCAGTTGTGCGTCAGCATGCCATCTGCGAGGACGAAACCGTGCAGCGGTTCTGAGACCCCAAGGCAATAGACATGATCTCCAGTTGGCTCGGCCTTCCCGACGGATTTCACACACAGGCTCGAGAGAGAAACTCCAGCTCTCGCCTCGCGGCTGTAGAGAGGGAGCAACGCCGGAAGCAAATCGCCTTTCTTGACATGATCGGCCCTTCTCAGCTCCAGACCGTTTCCGTTGATCACATAGCAGGGATGGTCGTGCGTGAGCCTAAGCCTGCTTTTCCCGATGTCCAGCTCGATGATCTCGTCTGGCGCGGGGAACTTGAACAGTCTGGTGACCCTCTTAATCGCCGGCTCAAGGTTCTGGTCCACGCCGAAAACCTCGAGCCGGCTCGATACAAGTGACTCTCCGAGAGCGCCATTGGCATATCTGTCAACGATGTCCTCTACCGAATCGATATCGAATCTTCCGTTCGCGCGGAATGGTATTTCCGTTCCTTCGTCGAGGCATGTGACAAGAAGCCACTTCAGTATGTCCACGCGCTCCTTGTAGGCCTTAGCGTCTCCCACGCCAGCCCTCATCATCCGTTTCAGTTTCGTCCTCCGCTCAACGACCGGCCTCAGGACCCGAGGGATCAGTCCCAGCTGCTTGTCGCAGATCCCGTATCCGAGCACAGGCACGCGCCTCTTCGGCTCCGGACAGCAATGACATAGCACCGTCTCGGGCGAGATGTTGAACCTCACCATGATGTTCGGATACAGCGAGGTGAAGTCCACTTCCAGCACGCGGTCGTGTATGCCCACCCTCGGCTCGAAGATGAACCCGCCCCGGTCGGCGATCACGAGCTCCTCGGCCGTCTTGAAAAGCTCAGGCAGGTTCTTCTTCCACATGATGACGCACCCGTCCCTCACCGCCTGGTTCACCTCCATGGCGCTGATGGCGCTTCCGGGAGAGAGCCTGGATAGCTCCTGGACGGGCACTGCGGAGATCCTCGAGAGGTCTATCAGGCCGTTCAGCCCGCTCTCCATGAACATGAACGAGCTGGAACGGTCGATGTGCATCCTCCCACGGAGCTTGTAGGATGGGGGCTTGTACTTGATCTGCCCATATGTGAAGTACGATTTCCCCTTCCTGTCTGTTCGCTGGTCGTCGCCATCCCTTCCGAGCTGGAGCCGCTCCAGCCCGAGTTTCCTCGCTCGCTGATACAGATATGGTATCGAGAAAGCGTCCCCGTCGTGCGTGTACACGACGTCGGGATTTTCCTCCCTGAGAATCTCCTGGATGCCCTTGAGCACGCACTCCTCGCCCCCGTCGATCACGTGCTCCCCGACCCTTGCTGAGACGAGCCTATCCTCGAAGGTCGGTATCCCCCGCCTCGCCTCGGTCGATATGCTGAGCTCCGCGCCAGCGAGAGGCGGGATCTCGTAGTCAAGCTCGTATGGGCTCTCGAGCATGCGCGGCTTCGGCCCTAGCTCCATCAGCCCCATCGGGTAGATGTCGTGCTCCAGGAAGTACCGCTGGCTGAAGCGCAGGTCGACGTTGAACAGCGAGTAGTCCTTGTACCGCCCGCGGTTGTCGATCGTGTGCGCGACATCTTCCACGTCGGCGTATTCCTTTACCGTGACTGCAAGCACCTCGCGCGGGTCCTCCCCGAGCCATGTCCGTTTCATCTCGCGCGCGGTGCCGCTCACTTCGTCAAGTATTGGCAGCGCTCTCTCGAGCTCGTCGAGCTTCTCGGGAATGGCGTGCACGAATATTTTTGGAAGAAAAAATCGATCGACTACCCTCTGCACCCCTCTCCGTGTCTTGACCCAGTATACGATCGAGTTGGTCTCGTAGTCTGGATAGATGTCGATAATCCATCCTCTCATCCTTTCGACTCACTGCTCCCGAGTGCCCCATCCTGTCCTCCTTCCACGTCCCCCTTGTTGTCGCGTTCCCTCTTCAACCTCATGAGCTCTTTCTCGTGCTCCAAGAGCATCGACAGAAGCGCGGACTCCGTCGGGTCCAGGCTTATCGCATATGTCGATGCTGAGGCGTGCATCCTCGCCCTGTTCATCAGCGAGTCGAAAACCTCGCGGTCTTCGCTCCTCAGAGCTCTTCGGAAGTCGTTCCACTGCTGCGCCATCGCCTCAAGCGCCAAGCGATATGTAGGCACCGTCCTTCCCGTCTAGATCCCCCCTGAACTCGTCCAACGTGGTCTGATTCCAAGGCGCTGGTGAGAACAATATCTCCCGGCCGTTCCTCGGAAGGCGGAAAGCTATCCCGTTCCTCCGCGAGCGCATCTGCAGGATCGTGTCCGCGTGCTCGTAGAGAAGCGATGTGAGCTTGGCGTTAGGCCGAAGCCCATGATGCGTCTGGTTCGTGACGAAGGAGATCGCCTCGTGCTCTTTCGTCGTCCTTGATATGTCCTCCAGACATCTTCTGAGGAGCTGGTGCGACTCCATCCATTTCATGTCCTTGTCGAGGAAGAGCTCTGTTATAGAAGACACGATGACCACAGCTGGCGTGCTGCTCCGGACCTGCTCCTCCAATTTCTCGTCTATCAGCGTCACCAGCTGGTACGCAGTGAACGCCCTCGAGACGTTCACACGCGAGAGTATGCTGCGCTTGTCAATCCGCAGGCGTTTGCACAGGGAACTCATCGCATAGGGATCGATGGTGTTGCCACCGTCGATCCAAACGACCTCCTCGTCGAACTGGGAGATCGCGCGGATGCAGAGCAGGTGGAGCAGGCTCGTCGCGTAGCTGTTGTCGCTGTCGAACAACGCCACCTGAGACGCGCGGAAGCCGCCTGTGAGCTCGTCCAGCTGCAGGACCGATGTCTCAAGGATTCTCTCCTGTAGCAGGGGCGCTACCTCGTCCACGACATGCACAATGGGCTCTTCGAGCACAGCTGTTCTATGGCCCTGCAACCAGTGTCACCAGCAGCTCTTCATCTCGAGTCCTGGAGTTAAATCGCTACAGGGGGGAGAAGGGTGAAACTAGTGCGGTCGATAAAATCCAGCAGACCGAGCCGAAGGCGAAACGCGCTCAGAAGACTGCTTTCTTATGGAAACCAGACATCAATGTTTAAGTATGCTTAGGATGCTTTTCGCTCATCGGCCTTGAACGGCCGTGTTTGTTCGGAAGGGAATGAGCACAATGGCCCCAAGGGGATCATCAAAGAGGACGCCGCAGCCATCGCGGCAGTTTCCTCCTCCTAGGACCTATGCGGAGCACATCGAGACTGCAGAAATCAAGAGAGCCCGGAGGGCAGCCATACTGCAGCTCAGGATGGGCAGGCTCGCCCATATAGTGGGCATAGCCTCGGGCCTTGCGCTGGCCCTCACGGCAGTGATTGCATATGGTCTTGTCTACTGGGACTTCCTCAGAGACGCCCCCGAGTCCGTGACCATCCTCAAGTGGCTCATACCGCTCGTAGCCGGAATAGTGGTGAGCGTCGCCGCGCTTGCGATCAAATGGGAGCCCTATCTTGCCGACAGGGAGGAGCCACATTTCGTGATGAGCATCATCGCGCTCATAATCCCGTCCCTGCTCATAGCGATCATTCTTCTGGATGAGGTGGACTACATCCTCTTTGGAAGCCCGGACTGGCTCTATCCAGCATCATTGCTTGGCATCTGCCTCACGGAAATATCTCTGGCGATGACCTGGGAGGGAACCAGCAGGCGAAAGACCGTCAGCATTACGGCAGCTGTGTTTCCGATTGTGCTTCTTGCGTTTCCGATGGTCTATCACCCCGATCCGGAGACTCTGGCAAGCATTCTGCCCATGGGGTACCTGGGCAGCGCGGTCGCCATACAGTTGAGCGGGTCAATGCTCCATATCATAGCGAGCTCCACATCTGTCCAGCAGCGCGAGGTTCTGAAGGCGAGCGATGGAAAACTGAGAGAGCAGATGATCGAGCTCGAGAAGAAGCGCCATGCGCTCGCGTACAGAGAAGACGCTCTGAGATCGCGGGAGTCAGACGTGGAGACCTATGAGAAGAAGCTCGCTGACGAGATGGCCTCGATCGAGGAGCGGAAGACGCAGATCACAGCGCTCGAGGCTGATATCGAGCAGCGCATGCAGGGCGCTCGCCAGGCCAAGGAGAGCGTGGCGAAGCAAGAAGCGGCTCTCGAGAGCGATCGGGAGAGGCTGCGGATCGCTCAGGGCGATATCGAGGCTCAGAGAAAGGAACTGGAGCGAAAGGCCAAGGGCATCCTGGCAAAGGAGGAGAAGGTCTCTACAAGAGAGCGAGAGACCGAGCGGTTTCTGCTCGAAGCTCAGGCAAAGGAAAGAGAGATCAAGAACAGGCTGTCCGAGGTCGAGGTGAGGGAGGCCCAGGTCGGAGCGACCGAGAAGGAGCTGGACGAGCTCCAGATAGCCCTCGCAGAGCGTGAGAAACAGCTCGGCATGCGCGAGAGCTCGCTCGATTTGAAGAGCCTGGAGGTAGCATCCGCCAAGGAACAGGTCGGCAAGGTCGCCGTCGAAAGGACCACTGTGAGGAACCTAGAGCAGCAGCTGATGATGAAGCAAGAGGCCCTCTCGGAGAAGGAGATCCAGATCAGGACCATGGAGGACGACATAAGAAAGAAGTCCGAGAAGGCGGAGAGGCTCATCGCCCGTGCTGACAAGCAGATGAACGAGCTCATCGAGAAAGAGAACGCGGTCATTGCGCGGGACAAATCGCTCGCCGAGAAGGAGGCACTGCTCAAGAACGAGCTCTCCGCTCTCAACATGCGCCTCGAGGACATGCAGAGCGCGAGAGCGGCCGTGGAGGACAAGGAGAAGCAGTACCAGGACCTCACGCTTGCGACCAGGAACAAGATGACGGAACTGGGGTCCCGCGAGGACGAGGTCGCGAGACGCATGGGCGCGCTCGCGAAGCGCGAGGAGAAGATAAAGGAACTCGAGCAGAGGCTCAAGGAAGAGCAGGAGGGGATGAGCGCCAAGTTCAGGGAGCTCATCGAGAAGGAGAAGGACCTGCAGGCCTCGGAAGCAGAGATAGGTCTGAAGAGGGCGGAGCTCAAGGCCATGGAGCAGGAGATACTCGAGAGCGTGGAAGAGGTCGAAGAGGTTCGCGCAGGGATCCCAGAGGAGGACCACGAGAGGTGGCGCGCGCTCGAGCTGAAGGAACGCCAGCTCGTGGAGAAGGAGCAGGAGATCAAGTCCAGGCTCTATCAGCGCGAGAAGGAGCTCGAGAAGAAGGAACGATCTCTCCAGGCACATCTGATGAAGGACATAGAGGAGATGGAGGAGACCGTCGAGGAGGAATACGTCGAGAAGAAGGTCAAGACGGGCATGGAGCGCCTGGACGATCTGCTCGTGGGCGGGATGCCCTTCGGCTCGAATGTGCTCTGTGTCGGGCCTCCTTTCATAGGTAAGGAGGTCGCCATGATGATCTTCCTTGCAGAAGGCCTGAAGAAAGGTGTGCCTGCGATAATAGTAACAACTTCGAAGCCGCCCTCCGAGATCGCGAAGGAGATCGCTCCGATACTCCCGACCTTCATGGAGTTCCAGCAGCTCGGGCTCGTGCGCTGGATCGACGCGACAGGCGTGGAGGTCGAGGAGAGCACCGTGCCGGCTGCGAAGGCGACGACGATAAAAGTGAAGGGGCCAGGAGACTTCGATGGTACTATTGAGGCCCTGGACAAGTTTATGAAAGCCATCGAAAAGCAGAAGCACCCGTACTTCAGGCTGCTGTTCATGTCCCTCTCCATGAGCATCACACAGGCCGATGACAAGCGCTCTTTCCAGTTCGTGCAGTCCTTCGCTGGGAGGGTGAAGCAGGCCAATGCAGTCTCGCTTTTCGCGGTAGAGCGTGGGATGCATACAGAGCAGCAGCTCGAATCGATCCAGCACCACATGACAGGCGCGATTCAGTTCAAGACGGACAAGCAGAAGACGCTCATGAGCGTTCAGGGGATTGGCGATGTCCAGACGCGGGACTGGATTGAGTACAAGCACACGAACAAGGCCCTGATGATCGGAGCATTTTCACTTGAGAGGATAAGATAGCTCATGGGGTCGAAGTCGTCGCGAGGGGCCGCTCTAGCACGAGATCCATAGGGAAGCCTGAAGAAGGTTCTTAGTACAGCGCGAGAATAGGTTCTCAGCGGTTTCATGACAGGAACAGGCGCGCCTCCACCAGTCCCTGCAATAGCACTGTCTCATGATGAGAATGCTCTGCGGGAGTACGAAAAGGCAGGTCGGTTCAGCTTGTCGCCCATTGCCATCATCGCAATTGTGGTCTTGGGGTGCACAACAGTCGTCGGCTTGGCGTTGCTCCGTTCATCGTATTGGTATGTAGGGCTTCCGTTGTTGGTTGGATCATTTGTGATGTTCATTCTTTGGGGCAGAATTCGTAGAAGGAATTGAAAGAGGCTTGAGTCGGAGTGCCAAGTAGTCTTCCAAAGCCGCGATGAAAACGGCATTCAAGTACTTTTTCGAACTGAGCAAGTCAGAAGAGCGCGCCAGAATCCATTTCGGTCCACCTGCTGGTCACGCTGCCAATCGCTGTGGTAATTCAAACTCTGACCTGTGCATTGAGCAACAACGGCTACTCAGACGGGAACACAGACTAGACATTCAGAATCGCTGTAAGTTCGATGGATTCAGGCCGTTTGTTCTTTTGTGCCCAGTCTCTTGGCATGGAGCAGGAGCCCGAGGACCGACGCGACGAGTTCGATTCCGCGCACGACAAAAGCGTTGGGCATCTTGTTGTTCCAAGTGCCAGAGATTTCTATCCAGGCCAGAAGTTCGTTGCCAGGGCCCATCGAATGTATGTCGAGATAATCGCCTTCAATGCTTTCGTCAACTGCCTTTCGCTTGGATGCCTGCATCAGATGTCTGCTGTAGGTGGTCTCTTCACCTGCATGGTATGGGTTCTCTTCGGCAAGAAACAGCCGAGTCTGAGCGCTTACGTCAGTGCCTCTCCACTTCTTGCTATCAGAGAAATCCGCCAGCTGATAGCTGAGCTGCTTGTGGCTCTCCCAGACCGATTCTCTCATTCCGCACATGGCCGCATATCTGTACAGGCCGTCCGAAGCACTTTTGGTGCCGATGGCGACTTCTTTTATACTGAAGTGCTTGAAGATCAATTTGGCCGTACGATCAAGAATCTCCTGCTCAGTGAGCTTCCGATCGGCCACATCAATCAAGAACTCATTCAGGGCGTCAAGAATGCTGAAACGGGGGTCCTTCACAAAACCTGCATACTCCTGGCGGAGCCTTCTGGCCGCCTCGCCCGGAGAGACTGTCTTAGCTGGTCCCTTGGTTTGAATGTCCATTGTGGCTTCCTCGGAGGACTCGAATCTGCGTGTGTTGTTGATGAACTCTAATATAAATGATTTGGCGAAACATAAAGAAATCTCATCTTACAAAGTGCCAAAGGTCAAATAAGTTGAGGGTCTCGACGCGTTCTAGGCAGAACGACCTGAGCATTCCGGATGTCATCATGCTTCCTGTGGTGCTCACATGGCGATAGGAAATGACGAGTCAAGACTCGACCGGGACCAACGGTTCGAATCTAGTTCCACCTACAAGAAGTGCAGGAGGATGACTTTCTCGGGCACCAATCCTAGAGCGGCGTTCACTGTTGTCGATCCTCGCTGTGCATTGAGTGCTCAGGCAGCTTTCCAAGCGCGTTGAGCCCGCTCTTCCTGCATGAGCAAGGGTTTGAAGGGGCGGACGAGGAGTGCCGAGTGATTGCGATGGCGGCATATCTCATACTTTCGGCTCCCTCAACGTAAGATAGTTAATAGGTGGGTTGTGTTTTCACCCCAGTATCTCGATTGTCGCATGGGATGTTCCATTGATTCAACTAGGGAACGGCGTTCTCATCGAAATGGATGGACGCAAGTTCAGGTTCGATCCGAAGCGAGTGACGGCAGAGGATGTCTGCATGATCTCTCATGCCCACTCGGACCACCTCCCGACGTCGTTCAAGAGGCTCGCAGCCATCTGCTCGCCCATCACGCGCGACTTTGTAGGGCTTCGAAAAGGCAAGGAAATTGAACTGTATTCCAATGAGTGTGTCAAGATGTACGAGGCGGGCCATATCGCTGGGTCGAAGATGTTCCTGGTTCAGGGCGAGAGGCGCGTTCTCTACACGGGGGATTTCTGCACCAGGGAGAAAGAGCACACAAAAGCTGCGAGACCTCATAAATGCGATGAGCTCATCATAGAGGCCACCTACGGAAGGCCAGAATATGTCTTCCCAGACCATTCAGAGATAATGTCCATAGCCAGAGACTGGTTGGAGGACATCACGGAGAACAACGGCTGCGCAATCGTGTTCGCATATCCTCTGGGCAAGTCTCAGGAGCTCGCTTTTGCGCTGCGAGACCTTCCCCTCACATTTCATCCGACCATCGCGGAGAACAACAAGATCCTGCGGAAACACGGCTATGACATAAGCATCGTCGAATACGATTCTGAGAGAGCGAAGCCGCCGTTCGTCTATGTCACATCTGGGTTTGGAAAGGATGCCGCTAGAGTGGAATCGCTCAGGAAGCACGGTGCGAAGACCGCTGCGTTTTCCGGATGGGCGTTGGACAGGGGCTTCTCTCGACAGTCACATCTGGATGAGGCGTTCCCTGTTTCGGATCACTGTGGGTTCAACGAGCTCGTGGAGTTCGTGAGGCTGTGTGGTCCCGAGCGAGTCTTCACGACTCACGGCTTCGCCAAAGAGCTCGCAGCGCATCTCCGAAGAAGCCTTGGGGTCCAGGCTCAGCCTCTGGTCGCCCGTCAGAGGACTCTGGATCATTTCTGCTAGGACTCTTGTTTCGAACCGCCCCATACTCGCATGTACGTCCCAGTGGGCATGAACACTCGGGATATGTCAACGGCAATCCCCTCACTGCGCTTCATTATCTCCTGGGAGTCCATCAATGCAGTCCCAAGGGCGACCCCTTCGCCGCTCATCGTCATCAGGCTCACAGGATCTCCTTTCTTGATGTGTTCATCGAGGGAGACCACACCGGGCACTGCCAAATTCGCACCGTGGCACACAGCATCGACGGCAGAATCCTTGATCTCGATCTTCGGTATAGCGGCCAACAGAGCCTCCTTTGGGAGCAGCAGCTTGCGAAGGGCAGCATCGCTGCCAGCTCTGTGATCCTCAACGGCGTCGCGCAGGTCGTGAAGCGAAGCTGCGATGTCTTCAGTGAAGGTTCCCGCCCTTGTTCTTCTCAAGTCCTGTAGATGTGCTCCCACGGCGACCGCATCCCCAACGTCGACGCACAGACTCCTGATATATGTTCCTGCCTGGCACTCCACCTCAAAGAGGACGTCTCTTCCGGAGACTTCGCGCAATCTCAGCGAGTCTATTGTTCTCGTTCGCATCTCTCTCTTCACCGCAGAACGCATGGGCGGAACTTGGTAGATCTCACCGGTGAACTCCTCAAAGACGCCTTCAAGTCTTTTCTTGTCCACGTTCCCGTGCATTCGCATGACGCCAACGTATGCTTTGCTGCCGTAGTGAAGCGCATCCATTGCCCTGACCGCGTTGCCCAGGCCAACGGGAAGCACGCCCGTGACACGTGGGTCGAGAGTGCCACCGTGAGCAGCTTTGCTCACTCCGAACATCTGTGCGACCCAGCTGGTGACCTGGTGAGAGGTTGGTCCCGCGGGCTTGTCCACGATCACGATGCCGTCTTTGACGAGCTCGGCGACTGTCCTGTCCTTCGGCTCTCGCCCTCGTCCCGAGCTAATCGGCCTTTTCGATTTGATGAGCATTCTCCGCCTCTGCCTTTCTAGCGTGCTCCACGATCATCTCGGCGATCTTGTCTGGGGGAAGGTTCGAGGAATCAATCCAGAGATCGTAGATTGACCTGTCGTATGGGTCGATTCCGTAATAGGCGAGGTACCTCTTCTTCTCTGACCTCTCCCTCGAGCGCATCTCCCTCAGGACGTCATCTGCGTTCCTGCCCTCCCTCCGGGCGATTCTCTCTGCGCGCACTCGTTCGGACGCCGTAACAAAAACAGCATAGACGAGGATCTTCCTCAATTTCAGAAGAGGGCCCGAGAGCCTGCCCTCCACGACGATGTTCTCGTTGGCTTTGGCGAGGGCGATCATGCGCTCGTCCAGCTCCCCGTCTATGGTCTCGTCCTCCTCCGCGAGTCTCCCGAACGCCCCCAGGTCGACCTTTCTCTCCAAGGCCATCTGCCTGAATATCTGTCCGACCAGCACGAAGTCGTGATCCATCCTGTTGGCTACCAACATGCATATGGTGGTCTTTCCGCTGCCTGGTGGTCCTGATATCGCTATCCTCATCAGGCCGCTCCCTCTTCGCCTTCGTCAGATCCAGAATCCAACTTCTCGCCTTCTCTCTCCAGACGTCGAAGTCTCTTGCTGAAGCTGAGGTACTTCAGGCCTCTCGTGAGCACTTGGCCAAAAGGAAGCGTCAACAGGGAATACAGGATTATCCAGTTGGGGAGTACGTTCGAGTGCTTCAGGTCCGCATTCAGCTCCCAGGGCACTGCGAAGGTCGTTGACGCGACGTCTATGTAGACGAAGTTCGCGAGCCATGCGAAGATCGGTATTATGACGATCATCGTCACGGGCATCAGCTTCATCTGTGTCTGGGACGCCTTGAGCGACTGCGCCATCATCTGCGGCTGCAGCTCGCTGAGCTTCTTGAGCTTGTATGTGTTGTTGCTCATCCGTGCCTGTCTCAGCTCCTTCTGGAACGCGGACGTGATCCGAGCGTTCCTCGCCTGCTCGACCCAGTCAACGAACAGATGCCTCACGCTGATGCTGAAGAAGCTCATGATGAGCCCCGTGAAGAGCAGTGTCAGGATCGGCTGGGCGCCGTTGAACCCGACCAGAGGAGTGAGCGGTACCCCCACGATCTTACCAAGGCCCTCCCTGTAGTCGTTGTTGAACATGATTATGATCGCTATCATGAACGCTGCCAGCAGTATCATCTGGTTGGCAAGGTCCGGCTTTGGCGGTCTCTGCCCTCCCGTCGAGCTAGCCATCTAGCTACTCCCCTCCGAAGAAGCCTCTCAGGACAGGGTGCATCTCCATCATCTGCTCACGGCCGATGGCGTCGTACAGTTGTATCATGATGCCAACGGCCAGCAGAACACCGGTTCCTGAGGCGTTCCCAACAGTCCCAATGAGGTCCGCACCAGCTGCCAATGCGCCCACAGTTGCGCCTGATATCACAGTGACCACAGGAATGTATCTCTCGAGCACCCTCTTCAGCACGCGGGGATCCCTTCTGAAGCCGGGGATCTGCATGCCGCTCGACTCGATCTGCGATGCCACCGCCTCCGGACCCATGTTGGTCGTCTCTATCCAGAACTTCGCAAACAGGACAGAGCCGATGACCATGACGCCGACGTAGGCCAACACGTGAATTCCAATCTGCAGTCTGCTCTTGTCGAGTCCTGTTGCATGGAGATAGTCCTCGCTGAGCAGCGGCAGAAGCCAATCGCCGACGCCGTTGACGGTCGACAGATAGTATGCCAGACCGCCCGACGGGCGGGTCGCATCCTCCGTGTAGTAGCCAACCATCCAATTGTGGCCAAGCACCGGCACGTTTTCGAACGACGGGTGGCTCCAGAAGAGCATCGAGAACATGCTCACGTTCGCGAGCAGCGCCGCCATCAGGATGACCGGGATGTTCGACGCGTAGATCAGCTTGATGGGGTACCGGCCCCTCGCACCCCTGGCCCCTCCATGCGCGAGCGGGAGCTCAATCCTGCTGGACTCGGTGTACGCGACGAACAGGAAGATGGCAATCGTTCCTATGAGCGCGACCATCGGATTTGGCTGCGCGAGGAAGATCCTCTCGTAGCCGCCGTTGGCCAGCTCGGGCGCGGACATGTGGTGGAAGAGGAACATCGTCTTCGGTATCGTCCCCGCAGGCGGGTTCTGGACATCGATGGGTTGGAGCGGGTCCGCTGGATGCCAGTTCAGAGATCCCGTGAATATCTGTTGCGCGACGCCGGCTGCGATGAACAGCGAGATTCCGCTCCCTATGCCCCACTTCGAGACGACCTCGTCCATGAGGAACACAAGGTAGGAGCCCGCGATCAGCTGTACCACTATCAGGAACCTTCCCATGGCCATGCCGTCAAACCCAAGCCACCCATCGACGATGCCCTGGAACTTGGCGGACGGGTTCATGAAGCCGTAGACCTGGGGCACGGACTCCACGACGATCATTATCAGGACCATGAGTTTCTGGGTGCCCTGATATACCGCTTTGTCCTCGTCGTTCTTGAGATTGAGCTTGATGATCTTCGCTCCGGTGAAGAGCTGCATGATGATTGACCCTGTGACTATCGGGCCAATTCCGAGGTGCATCAACGAGAACTGAGCGCCAGCTAGAATCGCTCGGTACTGCGCGAACAGGTCGATTCTCTGCGTCGCGTCCAGACCGTAGATGACTACGTTGGTCATCGCGAAGTAGAGAACCAGAATCAGGATGACCCAGGTCATCTTGGTCCTGAAATGCACATGCCCCTCGGGCCTGATCACCGCCGGAAGCCTGTCCGTCAGCGGCTTCAGCTTGTAGAGCATGCTTTTTTCTTCTTTCGCCTCAGCCATTGGCACCCTTCCTTCTCACAGGAGTCTTTCAGACTGGTCTGGTTATCACGTCTTCACTATCGAGCCGCCGGCCTTCTTCAGTTTCTCCTCGGCCTTGGCGGACGCCTCCGCGACTCTCACCTCGATAGGAATCGTGACTCTCCCGGACCCCAGGAGCTTGTCCACGCCCATCTTGGTGAGGTCTGCGCTCCATTTGCCATCTTTCTGAGTTGCAAATCCATCGTTTGACATTGACGATAATGACTGCTCCACGTCGGAGAGGTTCATGGTGACCTTGCCAGACACGATGGACTGTGGCCTCTTGAACCCGCGGTGGCCGAAATGCTCAGGATAGTACTTAACCGTGCTTATCCACTTGTGCTTGTGCATGCCCGCGTTGCCCCGCCCGCCTCTCAGGCCAGCACCCCTTCCGGCCTTCTTCCCTCGTCCGTGGGTCCTGCTGCCCCTGAACTTGCTCGTCCTGCTGACCATCTACTTCGCCTCCTTCGGTCTCTCTAGCATACGGCCGATCAGTTTCTCTATGGCCGCTCCTCTGTAGCCAAGGGAGCCTCCGTCGGAGTATGGCTTCTTCGAGCCCTCGTAGCCCTTCTTCGGCGGGGGCAGCCTGATCACTGGCTTCAGTCCCTTGACGTCGGCCAGCCTCGCCTCTCCCTTGTCGACCGCCTTGGCCAGAGACAAGATCGAGGTGTACTTCGAATTCTCCTTGACATATGCGTCCGTGAGCCTAGCACCGCCGATGACCTCCCCCCTTTGAAAGAGCATCCTGGCAAGGCTCTCGTGGCCGAGCTCGCCCCATGTGACGTAGTCCTTCACGACCTGGAGCATGCCCCTCGTAGTCTCCGTCTGAGGAAGCAAGACGCAGTGGTTGACTCTTGTGAGCTTCATCATGTCCATTGTCTCGACGGCATCATGCCTGATCTTCGCATGTCCTCGGACCCTCACGACAGCGACCACGGACATTCTACTTCGCCTCCTTTCCCTCGCCCTCGGCTCCTTCTGATGGCTGCTCCTCTGGCCCTTCCATGGCCTCTGGCTCCGCGGGTGCGGCTCCTCCCGCGACATGTATCTGGGTCGGTCCGGAGACGATCTTCAGCCTGTCCCTCTGCTCATCGGTGACCCTGAGCTGAGAGGTCTTTCGCAGCG
This sequence comes from uncultured Thermoplasmata archaeon, assembly GCA_964407905.1. Lineage (GTDB taxonomy): Archaea > Thermoplasmatota > Thermoplasmata > UBA10834 > UBA10834 > COMBO-56-21. The sequence goes on along the minus strand of CAYOXJ010000008.1, from coordinate 2,641 downwards.
CCTCGAACGCCGCGATGGAGTAGTTGATCGTGGTCTTCGTGTGTCCTTTCGTGAAGCCCCAGGCATCCTTGATGCCAGCCATCTTGAGAACGCTTTTCGCGATATCTCCGATGGCCAGGCCCGTGCCTCTTGGTGCGGGCTTGAGAGTCACCACGACCGAGCCAGCATGCCCAGTCGCCTCGAACGGCAATGAGTGGGGCGTGAGACATCCGCACTGCCACGAGCCGCAGCCTCTCTTGACTTCGATCATGTTGAGCTTGGCGGCATCAATCGCGGCTCTGATCGCGGGCCCGACCTCTTTGCCTTTGAGCCTTCCGAGCCCCACGAAGCCATCGTAGTTGCCCACGACGACCGTGATTGCGAACTTGACTCTCCTCCCAGAGTCCGTCATCCTCTGGACCATGTTGACGTCGAGCACTTCGTCTGCGAGGTCCGGAATCAGTATATCAACGATCTCGGGCTCTCTCAGGGGGAGCCTGCTCCTGAGCGCGTCGTTCATGGTGGTTATCTTGCCCTCTGCGACGAGCTTACCGAGCCTTGTCTTCGGTGTCCATTCAGCCATCAGCCGCACCCCCGATCTTGTTCTTGACATCCTGGAATTGAGCTGCGATGCCCTCCTTCATGTGCTTGCCAACGATCCTGTCGTCCGATGGCAACATATCGTCGCTGTGGGGCACCTCTATGCCCGAATCGACGATTCCCTTGAGCGCCGCAAAGACAACCGCGCCCTTGGTCGGCTCCCGCAGGCCGATGTCAAGCACTGCCTCCCCGAGGCCCTTCTCCTTGGCCCTCTTCCCCGCGAGCAGCCCCGTGAGATACGCTCCCGGTGTGCTCTTGCCCGAACCTGTCCAGCCGAGCTTGCTGAGGTCCGTCGACACTGCAGACGCTATGATCACATCTCCTGTGTCCTTGTACTCAACGAACTGCACGCGCACGTTCCGGTTCGACCTGCGCACAACAGCGCGAACGACGCCTCCTCTCAGGAGTGCTGCCCTGCGTCTGTAGTCCGTCCTTCCCTCGCGCCTCCGCCTGAAAGGCACTCTGTATCTTGGTCCCGTGGACATGTTCCTCACTCCTTCAGAATGCCCTCAGTTTTGAGGTGGGAATCCAAGTGCGGCCTGCTCTTGAATACGCCGCCCTTCGCCTTGAGGTAGTATTTTCTGTAAGTCGCTGTGTCGATCTTTCCAGCATCCCTGAGCTCTTTCAGCCTCTTCCTGACGGGCCTGATCATCTGCATCCAGGTCTCTTTCGAGGGTTTCCTCGCGCCCTTCCTGCCGCGCCTCGAGCCGTGGCCGCGCTGCCTGCCCTTGTCTCTTTGGGCGCGGTTGTAGTTCGTCCTGCCGCGCGAGATGCCCTTCTTCTGAAGTGCCGTGATCGTGCCCGCGTCAATCAGGATCCTCACATCGGCCCGCGTGATCGCATCGGAGGCGTCCTCCATTCGGTTCGGGTCTATCCAGACTCTGTTCACACCGCACTTGAGCAGCTCGGCAGCCATCCTTCTCTGGTTCTTGAGATTCATCCTCATCCGCTCCTGTTGAGCACTCTGATGCCGAGCTCGTCAGCCTTGTCTTCGATCTCAATGCGCTTCCTCATGCCGACCTGGTGCGCGATTCTCGCGGCCTCCACCTCCGGCCTGATCTTGTCGAGGTCCTTGACGTTCCGAACCATGACCTCCTTGAATCCTGATGGGTGCAGGAATCTCGCACCTTTTGGAGTGCCGAAGCCGATTGAGACGACATTCGGCCTGTAGCCGTAATGCTGGCGCATCTTCGAGTGGTCTCCCTGAGGCTTTCGCCACTTGGCTCTTTGGAGCCTCTTCCTCCTGTGCCACTCCTGTCTAAGGAAGGCCGGCCTTCTGGAGGCGATCTCCGCTCTGATTCTGAGCGCGTACAGGGTTTCTTTCGAGAGTTTAGGCTTCAGCTTGACCTCGTAGCCCTCCTCCTCGATCTCCACCCCTTCTTCGCCTGCCTTCTCCTTGGCCTCTTTCTCAGCGCCCTTCTTCTCTTCCTTCTTCTCCGCCTCCTTCTTCGGTGCGGCCTTGACCTTCCTCACCTTGGGCGCTGGCTTCTTGGGCTCCTCTTTCTTCTCCTCGGCCTTTCTCTCTGCTTCCAGGTCTCCCTTCCAGTGCTCGATGGTCTTTGGCCCGACGCCCTTGAGGTGTTCCTGGATATCCTTGGTCTTCTCATCGTCCTTGAGGGCGTTCGCAAGCTCTTTCGGTGATTTGATTCCGATCGCCTCGAGCTTCGCGATGTACTCTTCCTTGAACATGTGAAGCTTCATGAACTCGTCGTGATGAACTGATTTCTTCTCTGCCAACACTCTCACCTCCCAGGCTTCTCAACTATGTATATGCCGTCCTGGAAGACCCTGGGATCGTAGCCCTTGATCTTCGTGGCGCGCTCGATGTTCGCTGCTGTCTGGCCGACCTCTTCCACATCGGCTCCTATGAGCACGACCTGATCCCCCTTGACTGAGACCTTGGTCAACCCAACGATGGTCGTCTTCCGCGGGAACTTCTCCCCCAGGAAGTTCTCGATGACGAACTCGTTGGCCTTCACCGATGCTTTGATAGGAAAGTGGGCGTACACGATCTTCATCTTGTACTCGAAGCCCTTGGTGACGCCCACGATCATGTTCCTTA
>CAYOXJ010000007.1:0-22041 GCA_964407905.1 uncultured Thermoplasmata archaeon | reverse complement strand
CATCACAACCACATTCACCAATAGGGTGAAGAGCAGCCCCAGGTACTTCCCCAGAAGGACCTCGACGCGCCTCACGGGGCTGGCGAGCACGACCGAGATGGCCCCGCTCTCCGCCTCTCCGGAAATGGTCGCGTAGCCGAGCATTATCGCGATGACGGGGATGAGCATGCTCGAGATGCTTGAGAGAGTGCTCACAGTCATGCTCATCTCGCCCATCTTGCCTCCGCCAGCCATGATGGATGCGGCGAGAACGAGCACGAGGAAGATGGAGACCAGCGCCAATATCCACTTGTTCCTCGCGTTATCTGCGAACTCCTTCTTCGCTATTACGTAGACAGACCTGGGGTCCAGCCACACTCGCTATCCCTCCTCGCCCGATAGAAGTCTCACGAACGCTTCCTCGAGGGACGGCTCAACGGTCCTGAAGTCCTCGATCCTCAGCCCCCTCTCGTTCATCGTCATCATGATTTTGAGACGAAAGGCGGCATCACAGGTCACGAGCATCGTGTCGTCCTTCACGACGACATCCTCGACGCCTTCGATCTCATGAATCCACGAAGGTGCCTTGTTGCCCAAGCCTGGGCTGTGTATCCAGAGGCGTGGCCTGAGATTGAGGTGGTCGTTGATGTTCTCAATCGTGTCCTCTGCCACGAGCCTGCCTTTGTTTATTATCGCAACCCTGCGACAGAGCATCTGGACCTCGGAGAGGATGTGGGACGAGAATATGATCGTGGCGCCCTGCTCGTTCAGCATTCTGAGTCTGTCCCTCACGACCTTGACCCACCGAGCATCGAGGCCTCCCATTGGCTCGTCCAGGACATATATGGAGGGCGCCCCGATCATCGCCTGTGCCACGCCCAGCAACTGCGTCATACCCTTCGAAAACGTGCCCACCCTTCTATTTGCGGCGTTATCCAAGCCCACATCCCTGAGCAGCGAGGACACGACGGCCTTGTCCGCACCACGCAGCTCGCAGAAGAAGTCAAGCGTCTGGACAGGCGTGAGATTGTCGTAGAACGATATGCGCTCAGGCAAGAACCCTATGTCCTTGCGCAGCTCCACCCCTCCTCCGTTCGTCTGTCTCCCTTCTATAAAGACCTTCCCGGAAGTGGGGCGGAACAAGCCCATGATCATCTTGATCGTCGTGCTCTTGCCAGCACCATTCGGACCAAGAAAGCCATAGATCTCACCCTTGCGCACCTTCATGCTCAGGGAATCAACAGCAAGAACATCCTTGAATCTCTTCGTGAGGGCTCTGGTTTCTATCACGACAGAGGAATCGTGCATCTCAAACTCTCCGTGTCGGTGCCTTCTCCTCGGTTGGCCAAGAGGCGATGTCCGGCCTGGCGCAGGACCGTTCCTCTCCCATCTTGGGGACGTCATGGGACTGCGGTTATTAATGCCTGCCAGCTCAGAGCGAGCGACTGTCATCCTGCAGCGCCGATGCTGCAACACTTGCCACGTCATGTTTCCCGGTCCTCAATGAGCATTCTGGAGGGCCGAGGAGCAGCCTCGAACAGTTTCTCCCGCCTAAGGGTAGAGCTAACAAGGCCCAGATCTCATTCAGGGAGCAGAATGCTTCCGAAGATGAAAGTCCACATCGAGAGAACCCAGGCTATTGCAGAAGGAGCAGGCGCGGATCTCGTTGGTGTCGCTGATCTTGGCAGAGTAAGAAGGATATACACAAGCCCTGGGAACCTGCTCTCCAAATTCAGATATGCCGTCAGCGCAGCCGTAGACCTGGAGAAGTTCGGGAGATATGATACGTCCACGGAGGACGACCTCGCCTTTCCACAGCTGAGAGCAGTAGCAAAGGAGATCAAGAGATACATCGAAAGCGAAGGCTACTCGGCCAAGATCATTGCCCCGGACAAGAGAGTCTCGAGGAGCGGCCCGCTCTATCTGCGGGGGGAGATATCACACAAAGCTGTTGCGAGGACTGCTGGCCTGGGCTGGATTGGCAAATCGGCTCTCCTGGTGACGCCAGCTCTCGGGCCTAAGGTCTGTCTGGTGACAATTCTCACGGACATGCCGCTACCAGCTGGCAGACCAATGAGGAATCGCTGCGGGCATTGTCAGCGCTGTGTCGCAGCGTGCCCTGTAAAAGCACTCAAAGGAGCGAGCTTCGAGGATCGCCCTCGGCGAATCGGAGATGCGATCGATGTGTGGAAGTGCAACGCGTGGGTGAATAAAACTTGGAGAAGGGGCGAGCTCTGTTTCGCGTGTGTTGTTGCGTGCCCGAAGGGCTCGGCAAGGAAACGGCATAGAAGAGATCGCAAAGAGAAATAGAGATTGCGAAGAAGTTTCAGGGCCTTTCGAAGACGTCTCTGCTCATTTCCCGTAGTACGCATTGAGGAACTCGAGCCATCCATCCTGTGCGAACTGCATCGTCGGGTACAAGCTTCCTCGCCACCAAGTGTTATGCTTGTACGAGCCGTCTGCGCATGGGAAGAAGATGGAGATGCCCTCCGGATCCCAGACATAGGCTGGCGATGCGGAGCCAACATATGGCACCGCGTCCTCAATTGCGCTGAGCAATTCTCCAGTCTGAAGCTTGAGGTCGGACCCTGATGGCGCGCCCGCATAGATCACCTCGAATATCGTCGGGAAATCTACGTACCCTTCCCAGCCGTATTGCGACCAGCCCATCGTCGCCTGCGCTCGTCCCGATGCCACGAGCCCTCGATAGAGCTTCATTTCTGAACCGAGGATCGATGTCACATCCCAGAGTTCGTCGACCACGGTCCGTATCTCTGTCAGTTTGATCGCGGCGAGCTCAGTGAGCCATCCTTTCTGATAATACGCCGCATATCTCTCCACGATGTCCTTGGAAAGCTGCTCAGGCGTCATGCTCGGGTTCGTGACGAGGTCCTCGGCGATGATCTGGTATGGGAAACCATCTAGAGGAACGTAGTTCTCGTTCGCCACGAACCATGGCGCGGTCACCCCTCTCACGACGTATTCGTAGGCGGCCTCGACAATGCCAATGCCGCAGCCATCGGCGGCCAGAACGGCCAACTTTTCGCCGGAAAGCGCATCTCCGATTTCCTGGTGGGTCAGGTAGTCGAGATCTTCCTTCGTTCCGGTGTCATAGTCGAAGCAGATTCCTCTGAAGTCATCGCCATGGTCCCACAAGTCCACGAGCAGATTGCTTGCCTTGAAATTCGAGTTGAGATATTTCACAAAGGCTCTGAGAACAGCTTGATCTCCCATGTTTGTCTCGACACCGTTGTACTCGAAATCCTCCATCTCGACCATGCTGTTCTTCTCGATCTTGAGCAGGCTCGCAGGCCCAGTTGACGGGTCCCACAGCACAACGAAGTTCACCTCAGTGGTCGATCCAACGGACATGAGCCACTCGACATTCAGCTCACCATAATAGTCGAGGTCGTTGTCCGAGCACATGTATATGGCGAAGGTCCACTTCGCGGATGGCTTGCCCGCAGAGCCCGGCACCGTGACTAGAGCAAGAGCCAGCAGCGCACACACAGCGATAACACTGATTCTATGATATGACTTCATTTCTCCCCCCAGAAGTGAATTGCAGACAGGCTATTTCAACAGGCCTATTGACATACTGACATACGCGCACGCGTTTCATTGTATCCGCGCAAGGAATCTCGATTGCATTGTTAGCTTCGGCAAAACCCGAATAAGCATCCAGTCTTCGTCGGTTTCGCGCTGATAGGCAGAACGATGCCGACAAACGCCTTCACAATTCGACAACTACAGAAGCCAGTATGCTCAGAAAATGGCACCAGAACCTGGCAACCAGCAAGAAACCTTTTTAAATACCCATTTAAATATGGGAGCAGCCGGTGGAGCTTTTATGGCAGTCATCAAGATAGAGAACGTTGTCGCCTCAACGTCTCTGGGGGGAGAGCTGGACCTGCAGGCAATCGCGCTGGCGCTGGACGGCGCTGAGTATGAGCCGGAGCAGTTCCCTGGCTTGATCTACAGACTCAAGGAGCCAAAGACAGCAACGCTGTTGTTCAGGAGCGGGAAAGTCGTCTGCACGGGCGCGAAGAGCCTCGAGCAAGTCAAGACAGCGATAAGCAAAGTCGCGAAGCAGATCGAAGCCGCGGGCATAGTCATCAAGGTGGAGCCGAAGATCGAGGTGCAGAACATCGTTGCGTCCAGCGACCTCGGAGCTCAGATCAACCTCAACGCGATCGCCATAAGCCTCGGGCTTGAGAAGGTCGAGTACGAGCCCGAGCAGTTTCCAGGCCTCGTCTACAGGATCGACTCCCCGAAGGTCGTCGTCCTGCTCTTCGGAAGCGGCAAGCTCGTGTGCACGGGCGCGAGAAAGCCCGAGGACGTCGAAGCCGCAGTGGACAAGATCACCGAAGAGCTGAAGGCTGCTGGTCTGCTCAAGTGATCGTGGAACAGCCCATGGCAATTCCTATTCTGGACAACCACGTGCACCTAGAGCCAGTCAGAGGACGGAATGTCGAGTCTGTGCGGGACTTTGAGAAGCAAGGTGGAACGCACATAATCATCTCACATCTTCCGTGCGAGGAGTTTCCGGTGAGGTCTCTCGAGGACTATCGCAAGGGCTTCGACGCTACGATCTCGATCAAGAATAGAGTCAACAAAGAGACGGGCGTGAGGGCGTATGCGACGGTCGGGCCGTATCCCGTTGAATTGCTCGAGCTGGAGAAAGTGCACGGGCTCGAGAAGGCCAAGCAAGTCATGATGGAGGCGATGGAGCTGGCAGCAGAATATGTGCGCGATGGCAAAGCGCTCGCGATCGGAGAAGTGGGCAGGCCGCACTTCCCAGTCTCCCCCGAGATCTGGTCTGCGTCGAATGAGATCATTCTTCATGGGATGAAGCTCGCGAAGGAAGTCGGATGTGCGATCGTGCTTCACACAGAGAGCGCAACGGTCGCATCGATGAGAGAATTCGCCGAAATGGCAGATCGTGCGGGACTCGACAGGGCAAGGGCTGTGAAGCACTACTCGCCACCGCTGATCATGCCCGAGGAGAATTTCGGCTTGATGCCCTCGGTGCTTGCTGGTAAGAACCCAACCAAGGAGGCTCTGGCAAAGGGCTCAAGGTTCTTGATGGAGACGGATTTTCTGGACGACCCGAGAAGGCCCGGCGCAGTGCTCGCGATCACAACTGTTCCGAAGAGGACGAAATCATTCCTCGAGCAGGGTCTGATGACGGAGGAGCAGGCCTACAAGATTCACAGCGAGAACCCGAAGAAGACCTATGGATCGACATTCGACTAGTCGGCCCATCCGTAGCCCACAGTGAAGGAGTCGAACTCTCCCGTTGCCCTCGAGAACTCGACTTTCTTCGACTCCACTTTTGCATAGGGTTGCCTCGTGGCGCACCACTCGATCGCATCGCGGACCTTTTCCTCCTCCCCTTCGAAGACAGCCTCGACACGGCCATCAGACATGTTTCTGACCCAGCCAGTAAGGCCATGGCTATCAGCGCACCTCTTCGTGTTCGCCCGGAAGAACACGCCTTGCACGAGGCCTTCGAAAACGACATACGCTCGGACTTTCACGGCACTCTATTGTCTCCCTCGGCGAAAAAATTTCCTCAGATTCCTGAAGGGATTGCCTGCGAGCCTAGATGTTTCGGCTTTACCAAAATATTTTATACTCACATCACGATATTATGAACGTGCGCTACGTGCGCGCGAGGGATGCACTTCCAGCAGCCGGAAGAGCGTCCGCTCCCACGTCCCCAGATGGTGACCCGAAATGATGAGATCCCTAGTCGAAGACGCACTTACCCGTGAAGAAACAGCAGGCGCCCAGATGGCCCAGGCGGCCGCTCTCGGCGCAGACCAGCGCGTTGACGCAGAGCTCGAACAGATTCTGCGAACGCTGAAGACGAACATCAAAATCATAGGAGTCGGAGGGGGCGGAAGCAACACAATTGCCAGGATCTACGACGAGGGAATCGTTGGTGCAGAACTCTACGCAGCCAACACGGACGCGCAGCACCTCTTGTCACTGCGAGCACCGCACAAGATACTCCTCGGAAGGAGGGTGACGAGGGGCCTTGGCGCAGGCGCACTGCCGCAGATTGGCGAGGAGGCTGCGCGCGAAGCAGAGGAAGAACTGAAGAAGCTCCTTATCGACACGCACATCTGCTTCGTCACGTGTGGCCTGGGCGGGGGAACGGGGACAGGCGGAGCAGCGGTGGTTGCACGCATGGCGAAGGAGATGGGGTCGCTCACAATCGCCGTAGCCACATTGCCGTTCAGGGGCGAGGGCAAGATGAGGATGGAGAACGCTGAGTGGGGGCTCGAGAGGCTCAGGGATGCGGCTGACACGGTGGTCGTGATCCCGAACGATAAGCTGCTCGAGATTGTCCCAAGGCTCTCCCTGAACGCCGCATTCAAAGTTGCAGACGAGGTACTGATGAGGTCGATCAAGGGCCTAACCGAAGTGATCACGAGACCCGGTTTGGTGAACCTGGACTTCAACGACGTGAAGACGATCATGAAGGGTGCGGGCGTTGCGATGATCGGCCTTGGTGAGTCCGATGCTCCTGGCGACGAGCGGATTCAGGAGGCGATCGACCAGGCGCTCAATTCACCATTGCTTGAGGTTGATATCAGCGAGGCGAACGGTGTCCTCGTGGACGTCATCGGAGGCACGGACCTCACGATCTCAGAGGCGGAGAAGGCTGCCGAGGAGATCCAGAGCAGGGTGAGTCAAAGCGCTCGAATCATATGGGGTGCGGCTATCGACCCGGCGATGGACAAGACCGTGCGCGTGATGCTCGTGGCGACGGGCGTGAAGTCCAAACAGATCCTCGGGAAGCCCACAGCCGAGAGAAGGTTCAAGGGCGTCGGAGAGGTGGACCTGGTCCGCTGAACGCAGCCAGACAGCCCCGAAACTTTTAAGACACCTAATCAGCTACGGTGGAATCAGCCGGCGAGCATGGCTCGCCGCTGTGCTTTGTCACTTCACGCATAGATATCTTGGAGGCTCGCTATGAAGTCCCTCGTCGAAAACGTGCTCGCCGCAGCAGAGGAAGCGCAGAGGAAGACCCCTGAAGGCTTCCGATCCCTCGTCCCCGAGGACGAGGAGCTGCAGAAGATACTGTTGGGTCTGAAGACCGACATCAAGATCATTGGCTGCGGAGGCGGCGGATCGAACACTATCAACAGGCTGGCCGAGGCCGGCATCATTGGCGCTGAGCTATTCGCAGCGAACACCGACGCACAGCACCTTCTCATGACAAGGGCGCCGCACAAGATACTTCTCGGAAGGAGGACGACGAGAGGACTCGGTGCGGGCGCCTTGCCGCAGGTGGGCGAAGAGGCCGCTAGAGAAGCCGAGGAGGAGATCAAGAAGGCGCTCGCCAATTCAGACATCGTTTTTGTCACATGCGGGCTCGGCGGAGGAACGGGCACTGGATCCGCCCCGATCATCGCCCAGATGGCCAAGGAGCAGGGTGCGCTGACAGTGGCGATATGCACATACCCGTTCCAGGCTGAGGGTGCCATCAGGGCAGAGAACGCAGAGTGGGGCCTCGAGAGGCTGAGAAACATCGCGGACACGGTCATCGTGATACCGAACGACAGACTCCTGGAGATCGTCCCCAAGCTGTCCCTTAACGCTGCGTTCAAGGTTGCTGACGAAGTGCTGATGAGATCCATCAAAGGAATCACGGAGATAGTCACAAGACCAGGCCTCGTCAACCTTGACTTCAACGATATCAAGACGGTCATGAAAGCGGGTGGCGTGGCGATGATTGGCCTTGGCGAATCGGACGATGACGACGCGGCTGTGACAGCTGTGAACGAGGCCATCAACTCGCCGTTGATAGACCTCGACATCCGGGAGGCCACGGCTGCCCTGGTCAACGTGACCGGTGGCCCAGACATGACCGTGACGGAGGCAGAGCAGGTTGCTGAGATCATACACTCCAAGATCAGCTCGGGCGCGAGAATCATCTGGGGCGCTGCCATAGACGAGACCCTCGAGAGGACCATCAGGGTCATGGTCGTCATAACTGGCGTCAAGTCCAAGCACATCTTCGGGCCTTCGCGAGAAAAGAAGGGCCGCGAGTTGGGACTAGACTTTATTAGGTAGTTGTTGTCTAGGAAAGGTTCACAATGCCTGACATGGATGAGATCGTTGACAGGTCCTGGGACCTCCAGAGGAGGATCGAGGAGAAGACCAAGCACGTGGGCAAGGGCAGGTACGGCCGCGTGATCAAGATGGCGCGGAAGCCCACGGGAGAAGAATACATCAAGGTCACGCAGATCGTATCGATCGGGCTCCTGCTCATCGGAGGGCTCGGATTCTTGATATACTGGATATTTGAGTATGGCGTGGACATGATCACAAACGCATTCAAGTGATTCACATCAAAGCTCAGAGCACGGAACATGAGGGGTCATCTTGGGGCTTTTTGACATAGAGCCGAAAAAGAAGGAAGAGCCGAAGAAGGAGCCACCCGCTCCCCCAGCCGGAGCGAAGGCCCTGCAGTTCACCATCCAGAGGGAGACGAAGCGAATGCTGGCTTCCGGTGATTCGACCGAGTTCGAGCTCTCCCTCAAGACACCCGAAGACGGCCAGCCGCACACGCTCGCGATCAGAGTCGACACTGTCTTCTCGGCCACAGAGGAGGGTTCTCCGGAGTGGTTTGTGAAGCTCTACGATGCGATTGGCCTAGTCTGGGAGAACGCGCCCTCCGCGGACCAGGTCTCCGAACGCACGTTCGACCTGATGCCAGGTCAGGAGAAGTCCTTCACGCTGAAGATCTCCTCGCCCACAGGCGCGAGGTATGGCGACAAGATCACCGTGCTCGTGAACGCGAGCCTCAAGGAGAATCCGAGCATGAATGATGTCGCGACGCTGCAGGCAACTGCAAGGCAGTCAATGCTCGCGGTGAAGACTTCGATAGGCCACGAAAAGGCCGTCGCGGACTCGGTAGCTAGTAGAGCAAAGCCGAAGCCCATAGGCGTGTTCGCAATACTCTCGCCCGCCACGATCAGGGGATATGTCTTCGTCGAGGCGATGAACACGGACAGCCTCAGGGAGATAGTCAAGGGCGTGAGGCGCACGCGCGGGATCGTCAAGGGCGAGACGAGCTTCGCGGAGATCGAGCACTTCCTTACCCCGAAGCCAATAGTCTCGGGCATAGTCGAAGGGGACATCGTCGAGCTCATCGCTGGGCCGTTCAAAGGAGAGAAGGCAAGGGTGCAGCAGATCGACGAGAACAAGGAGGAGATCACGGTCGAGCTGTTCGAGGCCATGGTCCCGATACCTGTCACCATCCGCGGAGATCACGTTAGAGTGCTGGAAAAGGAGAGATGAATCGATGGCAGAGAAACTCGAAGTCCTGGTCGACGGCGGAAAGGCCACTCCGGGCCCGCCGCTCGGTCCCGCGCTTGGCCCGATGGGCGTTAACGTAATTCAGGTAGTGAACGCGATAAACGAGAAGACGAAGGCGTTCATAGGCATGAAGGTTCCAGTCACGCTTCTAGTCGATGCCAAGACGAAGGAGTTCGAGATCAAGGTCGGCACGCCTCCCGTCTCGGCGCTCATACTCAAGGAGATCAACCTCGAGAAGGGCAGCGGGAGCCCGAAGGCGACCAAGGTCGGGAACCTGACCGTCGAGCAGGTCCAGAAGATCGCTGAGATGAAGAAGGACTCGATGCTCGGGAAGGACAAGAAGGCGAGATTCAAGGAAGTCGTTGGCACCTGCGTCTCGATGGGGGTTACCGTCGATGGCAAGGACCCGAAGCAGGTCATGAAAGATATTGAGCAGGGCGGCTATCGGGGTCTGTTCTAGGCACCGCTCGGCAGCACACCTCTGGCCATCTTCAACTTCGCCGCCTCACATGCTATTGTGATCGGGTCGACTGTCGGAGATGCCGGTGGACAATAAGCCGTCTCGAGCCTGGCGAGCTCTTGTACGGTCATCCCTGCCTGTATCGCGGTCGCGAAAGAGTTGATTCTCATGTGCACCCGGTCTTCACCAACGATCTGAGCGCCAAGTATCTTGCCAGACGCAGGATTTGCGAGCACTTTGACGTAGATCTCCTTTCTCCCCGGATAATAGTCTGGAAGGGTGAACGCCCTCACCTTGCCGATTAACGGTCTGATGCCAACTGCCTCGAGCTGCGGGGTCGTGGGACCAACTGCGGCCACTTGATAGCCAAAGGGTTCCGTGCACCTGGTCAGCAAGAATCCTTTTGGCAATCTCTCATCACCTCCAGCAGCGTTCACTCCGGCAACCATCGCCATCTTGACCGCGATCGTGCCCAGGCCGCTCACAACTGGCTTGCCAGTGACGAGGTCGGGGTACTCAGTGCAATCGCCGACAGCGTACACGTCCTTCACGCATGTCTCAGTCCTGTCGTTGACGACAATCTGTTTGGTCACTCCAACCTCACAGCCAGCCTGTTTCGCAAGCTCTGTCTCCCCACGCTGTCCGGTAGCGATCACGATCAGATCGGCAAAGAACTCCCTTTCCTCGTTCGTCTTCCTGTCGAGCGCTACTACGCCGCCTGCCTTTTCGTCCCCGAGCACGTCGGTGACCTGGAACTCGGTGAACATCTTCACTCCGTGCTTGGCTATTGCCTCCGCCATCATCTGCGCCATGTCATCGTCGACCATCGCGAGTATGCAATTTGACAGGAACTCTATGATGGTGACCCTGCAACCTCTGATCATGAGGGCCTCGGCGACCTCGAGACCGACGAGCCCAGCACCAATAACGACCGCCCTCTTGCCCTTGTACCCTCGGGACTGGATGCCTCTTGCGTCCTCGATGGTCCTGAGCACGAAAATGCCAGGTTTCAGCTCGCCCGTTTTTCCGCCCTCTTTGAACACGCCTCTGATCGGTGGGACAGCTGCTCTCGCTCCAGTCGCTAGTACGAGAGAATCATACGGGATCTCGCCTTTCTTCTCGGGCCCGTCGATATGTATGATCTTCTTGCCAACGTTGACCGAGGTCACGGTGTGCCCAAGGAGCAGACCTATTCTGTTCTTCTTCATCCGCTCCTCAGGTGCTTCGATGAGGTTGGTGAGCTCTGGAATGACACCTGATATGCCATAGGGGAGCCCGCATCGGGAGTACTGGGGGTACGTTTCGCGCTCAATGACGGTTATCTCCGCCTGCCTGTCCGTCTTTCTCGCGAACTGAGCTGCGGTCCCGCCCCCACAGCCTCCACCGACGATGACTATCCTCCGAACCATCGTCCCGCGTTCCCTGCACAGCGCATGACGTCGATACCGTTAAAGGATTTCTGTCCGTGAAGTCTGTGGATACGATCGACGCGAGCGGAATCGAAAGCCAGATGCACGAATCACGACCTCCAAAGACTTATTAACCCCTTCTGCATTCGCTCAAATCCCTAGGCATGTAGGAGAGCCAAGCGCTCGCATGTACTACACCGGGGTGATACGGCGTGGTAGACCAACACCTCATCGACGTCATGAAAAAGCTTCAGACAGAGTCGAAGCAGAGGAAGTTTTTGGAATCAGTTGAGCTAGCGATCAACCTGAAGGACATCGATCTCTCCAACCCGAAGAACAGAATCCAGGAGGAGATCATTCTTCCGAACGGCCGCGGCAAGCCCGTGCGCGTTGGCGTATTCGGCAGCTCCGAAATGGCTGTGAAGGCGAAGGGCGTCGCTGACATCATCGTGCAGCCGGAGGAGATCGAGGGCCTCGCATCGAACAAGGCAAAGGCGAGGAAGTTCGCGCGCGGCAGCGACTTCTTCATCGCCGAGGCACCGCTCATGCCGACCATCGGCAAGCGCCTGGGCGTCGTGCTCGCCCCGAGAGGCAAGATGCCGAAGCCGATCCCGCCAGGATCTGATCCGAAGCCACAGATAGAGAAGCTCAGGAGCAGCGTCTCCGTACGCACGCGGGACAAGAAGACTTTCCATCTCGCCATTGGCACCAAGGACATGCCCCCGGAGAAGCTCGCGGAAAACCTTGACGCTGTGCTCAAGAGGATCTTATCAAAGCTCGAGCGGGGCAAGATGAACATAAAGTCGGCCTATGTCAAGACGACCATGGGCCCGTCGTTCAAGGTGATGTGAGATGACTGCACACGTCGCGCCCTGGAAGAAAGAGGTTGTGTCGGCCATCACAAGGCAGATCTCGAAGCACAAGGTCGTGGGGATAATCGACGTTCGAGGCGTCCCAGCACCTGCATTCCAGACGATGCGCACGAACCTCAGGGGAAAAGCAGAGATCACGATGCTCAAGAACACGCTCCTGAAGATTGCACTCGAGCAGTCCTCGAAGGACAAGAAAGGGCTCGAGAAGCTCGCGGAGAGCGTCGATGGACAGTGCGCGCTCGTGACATCAGACCTCAATCCATTCAAGCTGTTCAAGCAGCTCGACGCAACCAAGACCAAGATGCCCGCGAGGGGCGGCGAAGTGGCGCCAGACGACATCGAGATCAAGGCGGGCGAGACGCCGTTCAAGCCCGGGCCTATCGTCGGTGAGCTGCAGAAAGCGGGCCTGCCTGCTGCCATCGAACTGGGCAAGGTAGTCATCAAGAAGGACAAGGTCCTTGTGAAGAAGGGCGACAAGATACCGCGCGAGGTCGCGCTCGTGCTCTCCAAGCTGGAGATATTCCCACTGACTGTAGGGCTCAACTTGCACGCAGCATACGAGGAAGGCATGATCTACGGGAAGGAAGTGCTCGCAATCGACGAGGCCGAGACGCTGATCAGATTGAAGGCCGCAGCATCAAGCGCACTGAGCCTGTCTATATTCATCGCGTTTCCGACGAAGCAGTCCATCGCGCTGCTCCTGTCGAAAGCTCACAAGGACTCGCTCAACTTGGCAGTCAATGCGCAGATCGCCAACAAGGAGACGATCGAGCTGATGCTCTCAAAGGCTAATCTTCAGATGCTCTCCCTCGCGTCCAAGGTGCCGGCAGGGCTGGACGACGAGCTCAGGGCGACGCTGAGCAACGTGCCAAAGCCCCCAGAGGACAGGGGCGGAGAGGGCAAGCCTGAGGAGAAAAAGGAAGAGAAGAAAGAGGAAAAGGTTTCTGAGGCAGAGGCTTCGGCCGGCCTCAGCACACTGTTCGGATGATTGGATCGAAGGAGGCAGAAAAATGGAATATGTGTACAGCGCAATGGTCCTGCACGCGGCGAAGAAGCCGGTGACAGAGGAAGGCATAACGGCCATATTGAAGGCTGCAGGCGTCAAGCCAGACGCCGCCCGAGTCAAGGCGCTCGCCGCCGCCCTGGAGGGCGTGAACATCGACGAGGCGATTGCCAAGGCGGTCGCAGCGCCAGTCGCCGCGCCCGCGCCAGCTGCCGGACCGGCTGAGAAGAAGGAAGAGAAGAAAGAGGAGAAGAAGAAGGAGGAAAAGGGAGTTTCGGAGGAGGAAGCCGCAGCAGGCCTCAGCGCGCTCTTCGGATGATTTTCAGCCTTCTCTCTTTCAAACCTCTTCTCGAGTCTTCCTGTTTAGAAAAGAAGGATGCGCTCACCAATGCCATTCAACGGCGCGAAGTGAAATCTCCCTGCAATTGCCAGCCCGCGCCCTTCATCTCAAGGGATAAGCGATGGCGGCATTCGACCCTGCGTCTGCTCACAGGCAAGCCTAGCCCTGCTCGAGCATCTTGTTGACTTCTTTCTCGAATATCGAGACGATTTCCTGGCCGATCTCTTTCCTGAGTTTCGGAGGAACTAGTTCAATGCCGATCTTCGCCCCACACTTGCCTATCTTCAGTATCGCATAGGCCTCTCTGATCTTGGCCTCCATCAGCTCTTCAACGGCATGCTTCAGCTCCTCTCTCAGCTCTGGATTCGCATCGAGCTTGGCCCTGATCGCCCGCTTCATCTCATCCTTGACGAGGTCCTCAATGGCCTCGACAAGAAGAGTCTCCGAGCTGAGCATAGTCTTGGTGCCCTTGACCATGGAGCTTATGATATCCTCATCCGACGGCGTGCTCTCACCGACCCTTCGACGGCCTTTAGAGCTTAAATCGTTTTGCCTTTCGAGAACTTTTGCCTCTGCCCTGCGAATCTTTTAAAAGCTGGCAACGCCAATGGCGACTTGGACGCCAGAAGCTGAGGCAGATGTGGGAGACAATAGGCAAGAGCGTGTTCAAGGACCAGCGCACACTCTCATTCGACTATGTGCCCCAGAAGCTCGTGCACAGAGAGGCACAGATGAAGAAGCTGATCATGCTCTACAAGCCCGTGATCGAGTCCAACTTCGCCCAGAACGCGGTGCTCATTGGCAGCGTCGGCACTGGGAAGACCGCAGCGGCGAAGCGCTTCTGCATGGATCTCAAGGACTACGCTGAGAAGCAGCAGAAGGCGATCGACTGGGTTCTCGTGAACTGCAGGCAGAGGAACAGCGAGTCGAGCGTCGTGCTGCAGATCGTGAACCACTTTCAGCCGAACTTCCCCGACCGCGGGTTCTCGATCACGGAAATGCTCAGGATACTTCGGAAGGACCTCGAGAAACGGAAAGTGCATTTCCTCATCGTACTGGACGAGGCGGACATGCTTCTCAAGAAGGCAGGCTCGGACATCATCTACAAGCTGACACGTTTCGGCGAGGAGAAGGTCGAGAGCAAAGAGCTGATCTCGCTGATGCTGATCTCGCAGAAGAACGTCTTCGACATGCTCGATACGGCATCTGCGAGCACGTTCAAGCGAACCAACATGATCGAGTTCGGGAAGTACTCCTGCAAAGAGCTGAGAGACATAGTCTCTCAGAGGGCAGGACTGGCGCTGCACGAAGGGTGCATCGACGATGACTCCATCGATCTGATTGCTGAGGTCTCCTCAGAGTGGGGCGATGCGCGCTTCGCGATCGAGATACTCGAGAAAGCAGGCATGCTAGCGGACGAGGAGGTTGCGGGCAGGATCAACGTCGAGCATGTGCGCGGGGCGAAGGCAGAGGCGTACAGCTCCGTCACAGAATCGAAGCTAACAGGGCTCGACAAGCATCAGAAGCTTGCGCTCATCGCGATCGCCAAAGCCTCAAAGGGCAAGGCATACATCACGACGGGCGAAGCCGAGTCCGCGTACAAGGTCACGTGCGAGGAGTATGGCGAGAAGCCGAGGGCGCACACGGCCTTCTGGAGCCTCCTCAAGGACCTTGACATGCTAGGCATTGTGAGCGCGAAGAAGAGCGGCCCTGGCATATCGGGAAAGACCACCGTGATAACCCTCCTGGACATACCAGCGAAGGTCCTCGACGCGAAGGTAAGGCAGATGTTGAGTTCTGAACATCGTTCCAGATGATAGCCAGACTGCAGGGAGAATCTATAAATAGAGCCGGGTCAGTGCATAACCCCAACCGGAGGGTGGCCTATTCCTCCAGAAGAAAAGGCAGCTCTCGATTTGGCTAGGATTGAGGAAGGCATTTGCTATGTTGTGAGAGAGCGGAAGCCATTTCTTGCCTACAAGCTGTTCGAGGGCAACCTGTCGGAAGGCGTCCCGGGCCTGTGCGTCACGCGCCAGTTCCCGGAGAAGGTCAAGGAGATCTTCGACCTCAAGGATTCTCGCATACTGTGGTTGAGCCATACGCCGGGCAAGGACCACCACAACCCGACAAGCATCGGCACCCTCGCGACGATCATCTCGTCCTTCATCGAGCGTTACAAGAAGTGCATCGTGCTCATCGATGGCCTCGAATACCTTGTAATCAACAACGGCTTTCAGCAGGTGCTCAGGTTCGTTGAGCACATTAACGAGCAGGTGATGCAGAGCCGTTCGACTGTCATCGTCCCGATCAGCCCGAACGCTTTCAGCGAGAAGGAGCTGGCACTGCTCGAGAGGAACGTCGAGGTGATCGAGCAGCCGACGTTGAGCGTGAGCCTCGAGAAGGACATCACCGCGCTGATCGACCAGTACCGCTGATTGCTCGACCAAGGACCTGGCGTCGGCCCGTTTTCCTTCGCCAAGTTTTTTGCACACGATAGCTCATGCGGGCCCTATGCATAGGACGCCTCTGCACGAAGAGCATATTGCTCTCGGGGCAAAGATGGCCTGGTTCGCTGGCTGGGATATGCCCATCCAGTACACTAGCATCATGGACGAGCACATGGCAGTCCGCGAGAGGTCCGGAGCCTTTGATGTCTCTCACATGGGCGACTTCGTGATAATGGGCAAGGGCGCAGCCGATCTCATGAACACGCTCTGCACGAACGACGTTGCGAATGCGCCTGTTGGCAGATGCGTGTACGCGCACATGCTCGATGACCAGGGCAGGATTCTTGACGACACAATCGTCACAGTGCTCGGCGAGGACGAGTTCTTCATGGTGCCAAATGCCGCTACAACTTCGAGGATGAGGAAGTGGGTCGAAGGGCATATGCACGGCCAGGAATTGCACGACAGCTCGATGGACCTGTCAGCCATCGCGGTCCAGGGGCCCACGGCCAAGGACGTGGTTGGAGCGCTCACTTCGGCGGACCTGTCCATCATGAAGTTCTTTTGGGGAGCTTTCATGAGACTGGACCTGTTGCCAGCAGACGGCTCCGTTCCAAGAACCATCCTTCTCAAGGATCGGGAGCTCGCAAATGGCCCCGGCAGGGGAATCATCGCTTTCATATCGAGGACTGGCTACACCGGCGAGGACGGCTTTGAGATTGTCTGCGAGAACCCAGATGCTGTGGCAGTCTGGCGTGCCGTGCTTGAGAGAGGCAAGGCATTTGGGCTGAAGCCAGCAGGGCTCGGCGCAAGAGACACTCTGAGGCTGGAGAAGGGCCTGTTGCTCTCAGGCACCGACTTCGATGGGACCCAGACATCAATGCAGACAGGCCCTGGATGGGTCATAGATTGGAACCATGACTTCATCGGAAAGCAGGCACTTGTGCAGCAGAAGGCACAGGGGAATTACGACAGACTCGTCTGCATGATTGCGAAGGACAAAGGCATTCCGAGACATGGCTATGACATCCTATCAGACAACACCAAGGTGGGCGTTGTGACCAGTGGCACGCTGTCACCAGTGCTGAGAAAGGGCATCGCGATGGGCTACGTACCGTTGACAATGGCGAGGGCAGGAACTGAGGTGCAGATCAAGATAAGGGAATCGGCTGTGAACGCAGAGATTGTGAGACCACCATTTGTCAGGAGGGAGTGAATTGAAAGAGCTTCTGGAAGAGTTGATCAAAGTGCCCGGAGTCTCCGGGTTCGAAGACGAGATCAGAGAGTTCATCAGAGCGAAAATAAGGACCATGGGCCTGAAACCGACAGAAGACAACCTGGGCAACCTTCTCATCAGCATTGGCGACAAGGGGCCCCTTATGGTCTTCATCGCACACATGGACGAGCTTGGGTTCATCGTCTCGAGAATTGATCCCGATGGCTCCATCAGGATCAGGAAGGTCGGAGGAGTAGATGATAGGACCCTCGTTGGACGAGTCGTCGAGATAAGCACCAACAAGGGCGTCGTCAGAGGGGTCATGGGGCTCAAGCCACCACACCTGATGACCGACTTGGACGACAGGAAGAAGGTTGTAGTCTGGCAGGACGTACGAGTGGATGTGGGCACGAGGAGCAAGAAGGAGACGGAGAAGCTCGGGGTACGAGTGCTCGACCCGATGGTTTTCAAGAAGGACATAACCTACATCACGAACGATATCATCTGCGCGCGGGCAGTCGATGACCGAATGGGTTGCGCAATTCTTCTCGATGCTCTCGAGAGGCTCAAAGACAGGAATCTCCCCGCGAGAATCACTTTCGTCTGGAGCGTGCAGGAGGAGACCCATCTCAGGGGTGCGAGGGCCGTTGGGTTCATGCTCAGGCCAGACTACGTGTTCGCCGTGGACACCATGACCACCACCGATGCTCCGATGATGGGCGACGTCTTCGAGAGGGTCTTGGTGGGCCAAGGGCCGGCGATGAGGATGTTCGACAGCGAAGCGTTCGCATCTCCGAAGCTGAGGAAGCTGGTCGAGGATGTCGCGAGGGCTGCCAAGATACCACTGCAGTATGGCACTGGAGGGGGCGCAACCGATGGCGCGGCCATGCAGGAGTTCGGCTGTCTGATGATGCCCATAGGAATCGCGATGAGGTACACTCACTCTCCAACAGAATGCGCGAGCATCAAGGACATGGAGAACACCTCGAAGCTGCTCATCAAGATCGCGGAGCGAATCGCAAAGGACGCAAGGGGTCGGTGAGCTCGTGAGAGGGAGGGTGGAGGAGATCCTGAGCGATCTCGTCCTCCTGAAGAGCGCGTCTGACGACGACCTGAGGCCCATAGTCAACCACGTGACGGCGAAGCTGAAGAGGATGGGGCTTGAGCCCAGATACTGCGGAGAGGCACAGAGGCCGGCGATCATAGCACAGTACGGATCTGGCGGCGTCGTCCTCTCTGGTCATCTTGACACCGTGCCCTATGGCACTGGATGGAGCCATGAGCTTGGAGAAATTGTCGATGGCCGGATGTATGGCAGAGGAACGTGCGACATGAAAGGCGGATGCACTGCAATGCTCCTCGCGGCAGAGGACCTGGTTGCCGCAGACGTCCCCTTCGCGCTGTGCTTCACCACCGACGAAGAGACGACGATGAAGGGAGCGAGCGCCGCAGCCAAGGATCCTGCTATCGAGTCCGCACCGTGTGTCCTGATAACAGAGCCCAGCGACTTCGACATCGTGGTCAAAGAGAAAGGATTGCTGCACTTCTCAATGACCACGAAGGGAAAGGCCGCGCATGCGAGCATGCCGCACCTAGGCGAGAACGCGATAGTCAAGATGGTCGGCCTGTTGGGCAGACTCGAGGACTTGCAGAGGATCCCGGAGGACGTTGTGAAGGAGATGACCCTGAGCGTTGACACGATCAAGGGCGGAACGAGAATCAATGTCATTCCGGGAGAGTGCGAGGCAGAGATAGACGTCCGATACCCGTTCCCGATGACCACGAAGTCCGTCCTCGACGCGGTGAGGAAGAGGATAGGAGAGGACGGATACGAGATCAGGGTGCTCCATGAGCTCGACCCTGTCGAGACGGATCCGGACTCAGCGGCAGTGAGGACCCTCAAGGAGCTGCTCGGCCCATCTGCGAGGGTCTCTGCGGTGCCCTACGCGACCGAAATGGTCATGTTCAAGAACGACAACCCGACTGTGATGGTCTGCGGGCCAGGCGAATCGGCCGGGTGCCACATAGTTGACGAGTCCGTCGAGATAGCCCAGATCGTCAGGGCCGCAGAGCTGTACATAGAATTCTGCTCAAGGATGACAGGAAGCCGAGAAGCACAGGGTTACGGATAGACTCGAGCGACGGTCCGAGGATATGGAATGGCATCTCTTATGTGTTCGAGATTGCAGACCCAGGTCACGATTCGCTCCATGCCCAATCCGAACCCTGAGTGAGGCACCGAGCCGTAACGTCTGAGGTCGAGGTACCATTTGTAGTTGTCCATGTCCTCTGCTTTCTCCTTCAGACGTTCGATGATGAGGTCATTGTCGGTCTCCCTCTCGCTGCCTCCAATGATCTCTCCGAACCCCTCTGGAGCCAGCAGATCCGAGTTCTTGTAGGTTCTCGGATCATCGGGGTTCTCCTTCATATAGAACGGCTTAAGCTCCTTCGGATAGTTGACGATAAAGAGAGGAGCCTGTCTGTCAATCGTGAGCTCACGCTCCTCATTGGCTCCGAGATCGCTACCCCAAGCGACTTCGTAGCCCTTCTTCTGAAGGAACCCCATCGCCTCCTCGTACTTCATGCGCTCAAATGGCGGCTCGATCTTCTTGAGAGCTTCAGGGTCTCGCTTCAGCAGCTTGAGTTCGCCAGAACACTCCGTGACCACGTTCTGGAGCATTGCTGTCACCAGCTCCTCCTGGGCCTTCATGTTCTCTTCATTGTCCATCCAAGCGGCTTCCATCTCAAGGTGCCAATACTCAGCCAAATGCCTGGGCGTCCTTGACTTTTCCGCCCTGAACGAAGGCGTCAACGCCCACACCTTCTCGAGCGAGAATATCAGCGATTCGAGATAGAACTGTGCGCTCTGGGAGAGATATGCGATCCTGTCAAAGTACTTGAGTTGGAAAAGCGTCGTGCTGTCCTCTGGGCACACTCCCGTCACAATCGGCGGTGTGACCTCTATGTAGTCATTCTTATGGAACCATTCTCTGGCCCCTCGAAGCAGAGATGCCTTCACCTTTGAGACAGCTGTCTGCTCCCTGGACCTTATCCACAGATGCCTCAAATCGAGCAGCAGCTCAGTGCTCTGGTACTCGGTTATGGGAAATGCATCGGCGAAGCCGACAACCTGAAACTTCGTTGCTCTAATCTCATATCCGCCAGGTGCCCGCCTGTCCTCTGTCACCTCGCCCTCTATTACAACTGATGACTCGATGCCGGCCTTGGTCGCGGCTTCGAAGTCCGCATCCGGGACGGCGCCCTTTCTCACGGTGACCTGCATTATGCCAGTCACATCCCGGACAACGGCGAACACAATCCCCCCGCTGCTCCTCGTGCGGTATATCCAGCCCCTGACCTGGACCTTCTTTCCCACCTGGTCCCTCGAGAGCGCATCTTTGATGGCTAGCATCCAGATGCGGGAAGAGATAGTCGCAACATAAACCCTTCGGATTCCGGCGCAACGGACTTATCGAATGAACGATGTTACGCTGTTCGTGCATCTCCGCGAAGCCGACGAACGGGACATGCCTGGTTTGCTGAGACTTGAGGAGGATTGTTTCGGCAGCGAGAGGTTCCCAACGGAGGTCCTTCGAGCTTTCCTTGTGAGAGAGGATGCTTTTGCAGTTGTCGCTGTTGAGAATGATGAGATCGTCGGCTCGGCCATGTGTATGATATCTCAGGATATGGGCGAAGGGAAGATCGCATCAATCGCCGTTCTGAGAAAGGCAAGAGGATCAGGGATCGGATCTGCCCTTCTGGATGAATGCGAGAACCGATTCAGAGCGATGGGCCTACGTCTGTACACGCTCGAGGTGGAAGACACCAATGAGCCCGCGATAGCCCTCTACAAGTCGAGGGGATACGAAGCGAAGGGGACTATGAGGGATTTCTACGGGGTTGGCAGACATGCCTACGCCATGGAGAAGAGTGTTCGTCCAACAGGGACGAAGGTCACGGTCCGGAACGCCTGACGGCGAGCTCGAGAGGCATTTTGTTTACCAACCACTTCTGAGCGCCCTCTGGCGATTCCTTCTTCATCATGCTGTTCGCATGTGTCTCGTGCATGATGTGGCTCTTGTGAGCGGAGATAGCAGTCTCGAGATCCGAATGCCCTGAGTATTCGATATCGACTGGATCCTCGAATTCCAGCTTCAGCTGCTTTCGCATGTGCTGTATCCGCCTGATGATCTCTCTCGAGAGACCTTCAAGCTTGAGATTCTGCGTCACCTCGAGGGCGACGTACACATGGATATCGCCGATGCTAGCGTGCGAATAGCCCGGCCTCTCTTTCTCAGTGACGATGACGTCCTCTTCGGACAGCACGAACCCACCCAGGCGAATCTTCCCCTTCGTCCGCAGGTGCCTCACGACCTCGTTCTCATCGACCTGGGACAGGAGACTCGAGACCTCAGCTGCGCTCTCTTTCAACTTTGGACCCAGGGTCTTGAGGTTAGGATGCACTGCAAATTGAATCATCTTCTCCCTGCTCTCGAGGCACTCGACTCTCTTCACGTTGAGCTCCTCAGCAATCATCTTCTCGAATCTACGAAGGGCCCATGCAGTGTCTGAGTCCGCGGTTATCACAACAGCAGGCAGAGGTTGCCTGAGCTTCATGTTCACCTTCTGTCTCGCAAGCCTTCCTGTTTCGACAGCGGACATGACGAGGGCCATCTGTCTCTCGAGAGCTGAGTTGATGAGCTCCTCACTTGCAGCTGGATAGTCTTCGAGATGAACGCTCTCCTTCGGGCCCCTCATGCTTCTGTAGAGCCAGTCCGCGAAGAACGGCGTGAGGGGGGCCATCAGCTTCGAGAGCGCAACGAGGCACTCGCTCAGAGTACAATGTGCTGAGAACCTGTCCTGAGGATCGCTCTCCTCCCAGAATCTGCGCCGAGAGCGACGCACATACCATCCGCTGAGGTCCTCGACGAAAGAGGTGATTGCTCTGACAGACCGGTGCACCTCCAGCTCTTCGAACC
>CAYOXJ010000006.1:0-22474 GCA_964407905.1 uncultured Thermoplasmata archaeon | reverse complement strand
CCACTGGGACCTATCCCGGAGGAACGATAACCTTTGCTTTGCGCGGAAAGACTAGCAAGGAGAAGCTCATCGGCGTACAGAACTTCGACTCGCCGAAGTGGAGAGTTCTCAGTGTTCTTGATCTTGTCAAGAAGAAAGGACTTCACTTCTACTCGTACGGAGACAACTTCGTGTGCACGGGCAAGACCGCCAGGCCACCCGAGGAATACGTTAAGATAGCTGCTGACTCGGTAGGAGCAAACAAGCTCGAGGGCAATACGTACTCCTGTCCACACAATCCTGTCGAGATAGACCACGTGGAATTTGACTGGATAAGCGCGGGAAAGAAGATACTGGTGTGCGATCAGTGCGCGATCAAGTCAAAGAATACCCTGCGGAAATTGGCGGAGGGAATGGCGGTTCCGCGGGCGCTCAGCGAGTTCGAGATATCCGTCGTCAGGCCTCTCAGACTGGTCGCCGGGAAAGGAGATTGCGGGAAGATATTGAACCGACCAGTTTCCGATGAACTTCTTGACAAGTATTCGTCTGGCGCGATAGGTGACAAGGAGCTGATCGACTCGCACATCGACGAGATCAGGTCGGCCCTGAAGGAGGAGAAGAGCAGGATCTTCCTCAAAGGAGATGAGTGCTTTGGAGATGACATGGAGGCCTTCATCGGAGCCATGACAGAGGACGATGTCGAGGGGAGAGCACTGGCTGGACTTCTGAAGGGGATAGAGCACCCGGTGGTGGTTGAGGGCGGGGATTCGGTCAACAAGCTGCTGTCCGCTTACTGGGACTCGCATGGAAGAGAGGCGCTCTGTGCGGTCGTCTCAAAGGACCTTGCAGACAAGTACTACAAGAAAGAAGAATCCGCCAAGTCGCCGCTCAAGGTGATTAGACAGGCGCTGACAGAGGCAGAGCACGAAGCCGCGTCGTCAAGGATTCCCAAGTATTCGCATCTTTCACAGTATGGTGAGTTCGCAGACGAGGTTGCCAAAGTCTACAAGACAAAAGGCCAGAGGGATGCGATAGCAGTGCTTGACGACAACACTTCAAACGACCACAGGATACGGTCGATGGCGCACGCATTCTACCTCGCCCTGGGAGTGACGACTAAGTCATGGAAGTTCACGGACGAGGAGAAGGCGTACGGGAAGCACCTCGAGGATTCGGCGAGGAAATTATTGGAGAGCGCCGGCCCAGAAGGACATCACGAGGCGTTTGAGAAGTTCCTGAAAGAGGCGGGGTGCGCCGAGGAAATCAAGAGGGCTTGACGATCCTGGCGTCGACGACCACATGGCTCACGCCTGGAGCATATGACTTGATCTCCTTCGACCTCAACACTGTCACCTCACACCCCTTCGCGCTGTCGATCAGTCTCTGAATCGGCCTCTTGAGAAGCAGCTCGTTGGGGCAGGTTTCATGGTAGTGAATGACGCCTCCGCTCCTGAGAAGTCTGAGCGCATATGGCAAGTGCTCGTGAGTGGTCTTGACGTAGCCCATGATGATTCTATCAGCGACGGCTTCACCCTTCAGGTCTCTGTTGTCTCCGTGAACCGCCTCCACAATCCTGCTAACACGATTCAGACGAATATTCTCGACAAGGTAGGAGTAGGCGATTGGGTTGATCTCGCAGGCGACGATCTTGGCAGGTTTCTGATAGACTGCGAGCGGGAGCGAGAAATACCCAATGCCCGCAAACATGTCGATGATCACCTCATCATCGCATCTGAGCCCTGCCATCCTTATGCGCTCCTCCATGTTGCCAGAAGAGAACATGATCTCTGCAGCATCGAACTTGTACACGATGCCGTTCTCCTTGTGCAGCGCCACAGTGTCTGTCCCTAGCAGCTTCCTGACCACTGGCTTCCTGTGCTCCCCCGCGATACCTCCCACGTCCCTCAGGACAGTCTTTGTACCGATGACGGACGCGTAGGCTCCGGCGACCTCCTGCTCATATCCGTCAAGAGCTGAGTCCAGCCTGATGACCAAAATGTCTCCGAATAGCTCCCACTTACTTGGCAGCAATGGCTTCAGATCGTCGGGCACCTTGGCAATCTGCTGGATGTCATCTATAGGATTCGTTCTGAATGGCCGCCGGGGAAACCGATGCTCTACCATCTCTACATCGGCATCTCCGAGGAGAGATACAGGAGGTCGATTGAGCAAGGGAATGATGACGAACTCGCCATCCTCGACAATTACATGGGATTTGTCCACCAGTCCAGCAGAGGCGAGCTTTTTCCTGACACGCTCAGCCGCATCCTTCTTGACCTTCGCGCCCAGCACGTCGTTTGCAATGCACGCCAGCCTATTAACACTTCTCGGACAGCGCATCTCAAAGAGGCGACCGAAAACCATATAGTGGGTTTGAGGCTTCCAAGCACAGATGAAGATCGGCCTGGTGGCAGCCTGTGCGGTATTCGTTGTCACGTTCATGCTTCTTTCAGCTTCTGCGTCCGCGGATATTGCGGAACCAGGATTGCCAAAGTACGCAAACAAGATCCTCGGAGATTTCGTCACCCCAACGGTCGCACCGGGGAAGATAGTGCATTTCTCGTTCAATGTATCCAATCCATATGACAACGTTTCCGCGGCCATGACGATCGTCAGCCTGACAGTCGGCATATACCGCTATGCGACCCAGGAGACCACACGAGACGTCGATGACGACTTCTCGAGACCTCCTCTCATAGACGGCGAGAGCACAGAGGTGAAGATCGGCCTCCCAGACCTGGAAATGGGTGACTCAACCAGGATATACCTGGATATTGAGACCTCGAAGAAAACGCCTCACGGCTCATATTTCTCGCAGAGCACCTACTTCGTCCGGTTCAAGCTCGAATTCAATTTCGTTGGGAACGCCACGCCCGTGGTCCTCAAGTCGAGGGGCTGGTTCACGGATGAGCAGTGGGACGACATGGTCTCGTTCGAATCGGGCCAGAGCATCGTGAACATGACCTACATGAAGGCCCTGGGAATCGATGGCCTCATCCCAGACTCGTCCTTCGGGCTCAAGCTGCCCATCCCACGCTGGCCATTGGCACTGCTTATCGCTGGATGTGTGATTGCGGCCTTCATGGCGCTGTACTATTTCGTGCTCGACAACCCTGGCAAATACCCGTCACTGGAGCAGAGATTTTATTATCTGCGGGGAAAAGTCAGCGAGTTTAGGAGCAAGCTTAAGGACCGCCTGAGAAAGTGAGGCTGGATAGTCGATATCGCCTCGATTCTCGAGCAGCTCTCGAACATCAGGCTCTGCGAAGATCCGCAAAGCCTTGTCGATCTTCTTGTCCGTCAGGTTGAGGAATACCTTCCTGATCCTGAACGCCCGAGAGAGCTCTTTCCCGAACTCTTCCTTCCAGAGACGGTCGTATTCGTCTACACCGTGAAGTCCCTTGCTCGAGAAGCTCCGATTTATGGCATCTGCGCAGAGCTCAGCACCCCTCACTCCCGTGTAGACTCCGCCTCCAGAGAGCGGTTTCGCGTGACACGCCGCATCGCCCACCAGCAGGATGCGCCCGCGAACGGCGGACCTGCAATGCCCTATTGGAATTCTGCCGGAGGCCAATGAGACCCTCCTCGCCCTAGAGAACTCGCGCAAGGAGAGCATCTTCTTGAGATATTCGGCAGGGGGTATCTCAGAATTCCAGGTGCACAGGCCCACCCTGCAGATATCCCCGGCGGGTATCGCCCACGCGAAGAAACCCGGGGCAACATTTCTGCCCAAGTACAGCTCGACGAAATCCTGGTCTAGTTCAACCCCTTTCATGTCGATCTGAATTCCTATGAGCATGTGCCTGGGCTGAGGCAGACTCGCCGCTCTGCGACAGATGGACCTGTAGCCATCGGCTCCGACAACAAGCTCTGAGTGCATACGCTCATGTCCTTTTTCGGTTCTGATCTCCAAATGCACCGTTGAACCCTTTTGGTGGACTGCTCGGACTCTTGCCCCGACTCTCGGAACAGCCCCCGAATCGACAGCTTTGTGGAACATCGTCTTGTCATAACCTGATCTGTCGATAACACACGCACGCGCATGTTTCGACTCGA
Source organism: uncultured Thermoplasmata archaeon (assembly GCA_964407905.1). Lineage (GTDB taxonomy): Archaea > Thermoplasmatota > Thermoplasmata > UBA10834 > UBA10834 > COMBO-56-21. Next base: position 18,439 of record CAYOXJ010000006.1, on the reverse strand, counting down.
GCGTTAGCGTGAACCCCAGGGGGGAGTGTATCCTAGCGCCTCGAACCTCACCGATGATGCTATCAGAGGCGAAATCAGGAACTCCTCTGTGAGACACGAGGCCCGCGCATTGGAGCGGTTCGCCAGGGATTCGGTGTTCCTCCAGCAGAACGACATTGTGATCCTTGGCCAGCAGACGGGCAACACTAGAGCCCGAAGGACCACCTCCGACGACCACGACCCTGGGTTGCACAGGGCTGAAGAGAGCCTGCGCTTATTTCAGGCTTGTTACAGCATCGGGCTAAGAATTACTTTCACGATGTATGGCGGTGCGAATATAAGCTCGCGCAGCATAATCTCTTCACGTGAAAGCAGAAATTTCGTTTGAGTCGGAGCTTGAGACCGCGAAAGATCTCGCAGACATATTCGAGCTTGTGAAAGTGGCCGTGCGCGAGACCACTGGCAAGGAGAGACCAGGCCTGATGCTTGGATTGGCGAACCTGGGAGGAGGGCCTCAGGGCTTCGTGGGGGCATTCTATCCAGTGGCAACGAATATCATAGTCATGAACAGCCTACCTCTGAAGAGGATCAAAGAGACGGATCCTGCCCTGTACAAGCCCTACGTTTTTCACATACTGTTGCACGAATACCTGCACACCCTCGGGATCATCGACGAGGCGGCCACCAGAGCGAGAACATACGATATCAGCGTCAGGACCTTCGGGAAGAACCACCCCGTCACACAGTTTGCCGCGGATCTGTCCAGGTTTGTCCCGAAGCTGGTATATCCAATCTACGGATGGCAGCCACAGGAGGACTACGAGCTGGAACTCGTCAAGGGATTCGACAGATCCAGCACGACGTCGTACATCAACTGATTCGTGGCAGGACGAATCGCCTTCAGCCCTTCTCCTCACGTCTCGGGATATCTAGGCACGTGACGAGATTCGAGCGCTACTTCTTCTTCGGAACCTTCTCCCAATCCTTGAGAAACTTCTGTATGCCCTCGTCGGTCAGGTTGTGCTTGAGCATCTTCTTCAACACATCGTAGGGGACAGTCGCAACGTGCGCACCGGCGAGTGCTGCCTCCGTGACGTGCACGGGGTGCCTTATGCTAGCAGCTATCACCTGCGTCTTGAAGCCGTAGTTCTTCAGCACATTCACGATCTGGCGCAGTATGTCCATGCCGTCGTGGCTGATGTCATCGAGACGGCCGATAAATGGGGAGACATATGTAGCGCCTGCTTTCGCCGCCAGCAAAGCCTGATTTGGCGAGAACACGAGCGTGACGTTGGTCTTCACTCCTTCCTTCGAGAGCACCTTGACCGCCTTGAGACCTTCATCCGTCATAGGTATCTTGACGACGATATTCTTGTGCATCTTCGAGAGCTCTCTAGCTTCCTTGATCATCCCTTCGGCGTCCATCGAGATCGCTTCCGCGCTTACAGGCCCATCAACCACCTTGCAGATCTCCTCGATCCTGCACCTGAAGTCACATCCCTCCTTAGCGACTAGAGTCGGGTTTGTCGTAACGCCATCGAGGATTCCCCAGCTGTTGACTTCTTTGATCTGCTCCAAGTTCGCGGTATCGATAAATAGCTTCATCGCACCACCTTCACTTCTTCCTCCTCAGGACATCATGCGCAGCCTCGACGATGTTGTCGACAGTAAGTCCGTACTTCTCCATCAGCTCATCGCATCCACCGGACTCGCCGAAGACGTCAGGTATGCCAACGCGTTTCATCGGGACATGGAAGTTCTCGACAAGGACCATCGCGACCGCGCTGCCCATGCCCATCGTGACGGAATGCTCTTCTGCTGTCACGACGCCCCCGGTCTCCCTGGCCCCCTTGACGATCGTCTTCTTGTCCATGGGCTTGATCGTGTGCAGGTTGATCACGCGCGCATCAACGCCGTGCTTCGAGAGCTCCTCGGCCGCCTCCAGACACCTGGATACCATGATACCACAGCCCATGAGAGTGACGTCCTTGCCGTCCCGCAAGACCGGTGCGATATTGATGTCGAACGACGTTTTCTCATCAGTGACAGTGGGGACGTCTGCTCGCCCTATCCTCACATAGACTGGTCCCTTGGTTTCCGCAATAGCCCTCACTACCTTGTAGGTTTCCGGGGAATCGACGGGCACGATGACGGTCATGTTCGGGAGCACGCGCATCAGGGCGATGTCCTCGATTATCTGGTGGGAGGCGCCATCTCCTCCGACCGTTATACCAGCATGTGAAGCGACGAACTTGACATTCATCTTGGGATACGCGATCGACTGCCGAATCTGGTCATAGCATCTACCAGTTCCGAACACTGCAAACGTGGAGACGAAGACTGTCTTGCCTGAAGCCGCGAGGCCAGCGGCTGTGTCCATCATGTTCTGCTCAGCAATTCCGGCGTTGAAGAACCTCTCGGGGAATGCGGCAGCGAAGTCCGCTGTCCTCGTCGAGCTCGACAGGTCCGCATCGAGGACGACTATGTCACCCCGCTCCTTCCCGAGCTCGACCAGGGCACGTCCGTAGTATTTCCGCTGGCTGTCCATCTTCCACTCCACCGAGCCTCACCCCCCGAGCTCCTTCATAGCCTGTTCGTACTCCTGCTTGTTCGGAGCCTTCCCGTGGAAGTGCACTGACCCCTCCATGAAGCTCACGCCCTTCCCCTTGATCGTGTGACAGATGATTATCGAGGGCCTGCCCTTCACGCCCTTCGCCTCGTTGGTCGCGTGGATTATCTCTTTCATGTTGTGCCCGTTGATCTCTATCACGTGCCAGCCGAACGCCTTCCACTTGTCGGCCAACGGCTCGAGAGACATGATCCTCTCCGTCGGGCCGTCCAGCTGCAGCTTGTTCCTGTCCAGGTACGCTGTGATGTTGTCGAGCTTATAGTGAGACGCGAGCATCGCGGCCTCCCATGTCTCCCCGACATCCATCTCGCCGTCTCCGAGGATTACGTAGATCCTGTAGAGCTTCCTGTCGAGCTTCGCGGCCAGGGCCATGCCGTTTCCTGCTGCGAGGCCATGTCCGAGCGAGCCCGTGGACATCTCGACGCCGGGGGTCTTCCTCATGCACGGGTGCCCCTGAAGCCTACTGCCCAACTTGCGCAGCGAATGCAGCTCTTCGATTGGGAAGTACCCGGCCTCGGCAAGAACCCCGTAGAGGGCAGGAGCGGCGTGACCCTTGCTCAGGACGAACCTGTCCCTGTCGGGCCAATCGGGACGCTTCGGGTCATGCTTCATGATGTGGAAGTACAGTGCGACCATTACATCCGTCGCGGAAAGCGAGCCCCCAGGATGGCCTGAGCCAGCCTCGTAGATCGACTGGATAACATGCCGCCGGACCCTCTTTGCGATGGCCTCCAGCTCACCTATGAACTCTCCGTCGTAGACCTCCACGCTGTGCCTCCCACTGGTTTCTCCCGGCGAGCGCATCCGGGATATCCATTCGCCTTGCTTAAAGTATTCTCGTGCAACGGTCCTAGCGCCTATGTCTCCAGTATGCGAACTCTCCGCCCGTCGATCTTCAGCTTCCCCTGGGCGAAGAGCTGAACGGCCCTAGGGTAGAGCTTGTGTTCTTCTCTGAGCACGCGCTCCTGAAGCGTCTCCGCGGTGTCGCCCTCGAGCACGGGCACTGTCTTCTGCAGTATTATCGGCCCGCCGTCCACATCGAGCGTGACGAAGTGTATCGTACAGCCCGAGACCTTGCATCCGTAGTCCAGGACTGCCTGGTGCACGTGAAGTCCGTGCATGCCCTTGCCACCGAAGGATGGCAACAGGGCGGGATGCGTGTTCATCATTCGGCCAGCGTACTTGTTGATCAGAATGGGCGTCAGCATCCTCAGGTATCCAGCTAGACAGACTAGGTCGACCTTGTGCTGCTCCAGGCACTGTATGATGTCGGCCTCGTGCTGCTCTCGCGTGAGCCCTTTGTGAGGGAACGCGAACGCGGGTATGCTGTGCTTCCGCGCGCGCTCGAGAGCGCCCGCGTCGGAGATGTTCGAGATGACCACGACGACATCCCCGTCGATCTCCCCGCTCTCACACGAATCGATTATCGCCTGGAGGTTCGTCCCGCCGCCCGAAGCCAAGACCCCAATCCTGATCCTCCGCATAGAAGTCCCACTAGATGACGTGGCATAGCAGAGAAGTGAAAACGGAAGAACAGTCTGAAACGGCCGATGCAATCATTGCTCTCTGCTCATTCACCGCTCTCGATCCTCGGGGCAAGCAGGTACCTCACTTCGCCCTTCCCGTCTGCGATCTTGAACTCGACCTTCACGGGGTAGTCGTTGCCCAAGTGCATCGTGACGGCGCTTCCTGACGATACGGCCTTTAGCATGTTCGAGAAGTACTCCAACGGGAACAGGCTTCTCACACTGCTGGGCGTCTCAAGCGCTTCGAGGTCCTTCTTCGCCTTCTTCCAGTTGACCTGGTCCAGATCGCCCTCGCATGTCATCTCGAAGGCCTCAGGGCTCGCGACGAGCGCGATGTGGTCCGATACTGTTTCGCTCGCTCTGATGCCCTGGACGAGGTCGTCAACCTTGACCGTGAGCTTCGCCGGCAGGCTGAGGCTGGGGACTTTAGGGTCGCTCATTCCCGTCGTGTCGATGAGGCTCATGCGCCTCGTGATGTCGCCGACGACGATGTTGAGCCTCCTCTTGTCCTCATCGTGCTTGATGTCTACGATATCATCGGCCCTCGCGAGCTTGAGGAATTGGCTGAGCTTGTCGATATCGATCCCGATCTCCGCATCCTCCGCCTTGAACTCCTCGAATGCATCCTTGCCAAGCGTGAGATCGACCATTGCGATGTGCGCTGGATCCACCGCTCTGAGCGTCAGGCCCTCCGGGTTGACGCTGAACTTCGCCTCGTCGACGAGAGTGGAGACTACGTTCACAACCTCTTTCAGTACTTCAGCTCTGGCTTTCGCCTGAAACATTAACCCCCCTTCTGTGTGCCTACCCATAAACAGTCAGTCTTTAAAAAAACTTGTGTATGCATCCAGTCACGCGTATTCGCGCCAAGAGTGCGAACACTTCACGCAACGGAAGATCCTGGTCTCCGGCTCATCTGCTCCTCTGGTCTGCCTGAGAACCCAATATGCCTTACCATGTCCACATGCCGGGCATTCGACGTCCGACGTAGGGAGCGTGCCCGTAACTTCGCCGACAAAAGCAGTTTCCTTCTCTTTTCCCTTGTGCTTGATTACCTGAGGCTCAGTCTGCATCTCATACTCGATGCCACACTTCCTGCAGACGAGCTTTCCCTCCTGGGGGAAAAGCAGACTCTTGCACTTCTGACAAAACATCGTAATCCCGCTCCGCGCCTTCCCTTCTCTGGAATCGAGCGAAGCGGTCAATCCATAAAAAGATATTCACATCACGCCTAGATGGTGTCCCAGCTGTGCCCAGTGGCATGCTCTCTTCTGTGATGAACCACGGGCTCTGCCTCAACATCGGCGTAGCTGGGCTCTTCGACATCTACGAACTTGGGGTATTTGCGCCTTCCCCACTCGCTGTCGATCATCTTCCTTGCCTTGCGTATGGATTTCGGATCCGGGGACACCGTCATCCTGTGGACCTGCTTGCTTCTCCTTGTGAAGCCGATGTCGTAGGACCGGTCGTCGTGGTCTGGTTCAACGTCGTACTGCGGATATCCGAACCTTGGCTTCGCCGAGAAGTTCGGTCTGCCTCTTTGCTTCTGCTTGTGGTAGTGCCAATGATCCTTCTGCGGGCGGCTCTTGAGCTTCCGTGACCTGGGCTGCTCATACTCGAAATCATCGCGAGCAGCATAGACATCAGGCTCGGCTGCAGGCAGAAGATAGTTCTCGTCGACGTCCTCCTCATAACTCATCGGCGCAGCTCTCGACCATGCATCGCGCCTTCTGCCAGAGAATCCTGGGCTCATCGCCGTGTAGTGTCTTCTCGGCCAGTGGAACATCGCGCCAATGCCGGACCACGACCCTTGAGGCGCGGGCTCTGGGAGCTGCGGACGATAGGCCTGGTTGTCCGTGACGAGCACCGTCGTATTCGCCATCATCGCGCCTGAGTTGAACTCGATTTCCCTTCTGTTCTGCTGCGCGAGCACACCACCGACGTATGCGAATGCGACCGTGAGCACGTACATGTTGATGCCATATGGACTCGACCCCGCGAGCGCCTGCACAAAGGCTCCCACGTACTCAGACGAGAACTGAAGATACGGCGAAATCAGCGGGACGTCCTGCAACGATGCTCCGATTGCTGCGGGTGCGATTGCCACTCCAAAGACATGAGAGGGAAGGACCCCTGTGCCGAAACCGGTCATGATGACATACAGACACACGACTGGGAATATCGCTGCGGCGACTCCCTTCCAAGGACCGCCTGCTCTTCTTCCGCCGACGTATCCCGCGATCATCTGACCGAACATCGGGAGCCACCATAGCATAAGAGACAGTATCAGAACGTACTTCGACGCGCTCCAGAAGCTGTAGACAACGCTGCTCGACCTGAACCTCTTTCCTTCGTAGTCGTGCTCGTAGGTCGCAAGCCTGTACGGAACGTGCTTCTGATTGTGATGACCGTGTTTTTCTCGAGGATCCTTTCTGCCGAGGCCGAGTACCATTGCCCATCCCTTCGAGTCCGACATTCGTCAGACGAAATTGCATATGCAGTTCGTGCTATTTATTACTTGTGAGAATCTGGTGCTGTCAGTTTTTCCGAGACTGCGCGTCAGACGAGAATGCCTTCGGCATTCTCTCACACTTTCTCGCTGCTCGATGGATTTCCCCCTTGACGGGAAGCGGACTCGCGATGGGCTCGTTATCGACCTCGATAATCGAAGTAGCCAACTTATATATGCACGGATTCTTTTTCACATCTAGCGCACACTCGGGTTGAGGTAAATGGCCAAGGTCCTGATCGTCGAAGACGCCCCCTTCATAAGGGAGATGATCCGAGACATCCTCGAATCCCACGACCATGAGATTTCGGGCGAGGCCGCCAACGGCCTCGAGGCGATTGAGAAGTACAAGGCGCTCAAGCCCGATGTGGTTCTGATGGACATACTGATGCCCGGGATGGACGGGCTCTCGGCTATCATGAAGATCGTTGAGCTCGACCCGAAGGCGAAGATAATTGTCGTCAGCGCGCTGGTGAAGGAAGCTCTTAGGAAGGAAGCGATGAGGGCAGGCGCGATAGATTTCGTCGCAAAGCCGTTCCAGGTGGAGCGCCTGCTCGAAGCCGTCAGGGCTGCGACGACAGCATGAAGGATGCACCCTGAGAACGCAGAGGACGGGAATAGGAAGCTGCTCTGGAAAGAGGACCGAGACAGTCCAAAGAGGTAGCACCCGATGGTTGACCTGGTGTGGGTCGCATCCGTGACCGCAGGAGCGATTTGCTTCGGAGCTGGACTGCTGGGCTGGATGAAATCGCCAAGATCGCCGGCAGCTGGACTTTTCTTGCTCGCGATGTCCGCCATATTCGTGGCCACCGCTACTGGATCATTGTATCCGCTCGTCGATGCATCCTACGCTGACGCTGCGGAGACGATGGCCAAGACATTCGTTGTGGCGGCGCTGCTCGCGATGACATTTCTTTGGGAAGTAACAATTGTGTTTCCGATCAACCGCAGCATCGCGTTCTGGCCTCCCAACAGATACGGCTTCATGATCGTAGCAGGAATTGTCCTGGCCTGCGTCCTTGGCGGGCAAGCTGAGTTGGACTACGACAATCCGTTGGGGCCAACGCTGACACCTGCAACAGCGAAGATCTTCATGGTGTACGCGATCGCCATGATCGCCCTCGCTTCAGTTTCGGTTCTTCTATCACGCTTGAAGGCGAACGACGAAGGACGACGTTCATCGATGATCTTCTTGATCGGTCTTTGGGTGCTTTTTGCCAGCGGCTTCGTCTACGCAATCGATTTCACTACGGGCCATGAAGACGCTATGGAGTTCAGCGTGCTCACGAACGCGTCGCTGGTGGCAGGACTGTCTATCTCTGGGCTCCTCTTCGCCGTGGCAATTGCGCGAGGCCAGATGGTCATGGTCTCGCCCTCGCCTGAGAAGTTCATCTCCAGCTCGAAGGCCCAGTACAAGCTTCTCCACAGGCGCGTCTATTTGGTGCTGGAGGAAAAGCCCGACTTCTCCATGAAGATGTTCTCGGACATACTGAAGAGCCGCTGCTTCGATTGCCTGGACGACGAAAGCTTCCCGTGCGAGAGCCTCGACTGCAGCTCCTGCAGCTTGCCTTGTCCGTGCAGGACCTGCAAGAAGTACACCACCAGAGCTCAGGGGCTGATTGTCACGAGGCAGTACCCGAAGGACGTCCGCACAAGGTACTACATCCAGACGACACCGATGCTCTGGCTGTCGACTGTTGCGGGCAAGGACAACATGGACCCCGCGAAGCTCAGCCTTCTCACAGACTTTCTGGTCAGTTTCATGGAACGATCTCAGAACGGAGTGGTTCTCGTCGATGGACTGGAATACCTTGTCACAAGCAACGACTTCCTAAGAGTGCTCAAATCAATCGACAGATGGACGGAGACGGCCATGGCGAGCAGGTCGAGGCTGATAATGTCTATAGACCCCAAAGCGTTCGATCCCAAGGAGCTCGCTCTGCTCGAGAGGAACCGAGAGGTGGTCAGGCCCGATGCAAAAGAGACCTGGCAGATCATCCCGGAGCGGATCTAGCGCACCAGGAAAAGAATGGTCCCGACTCCCGGATTTGAACCGGGGACCTGCTGATTTCAGCGACTGTGATCGGTCGTGCCGATTTCCACACTACAGTCAGCCGCTCTAGCCAGTCTGAGCTAAGTCGGGATCCGTCAGCCAGAAGTTATGTCGCGGCCTCCCTATCAAGCATTCCGTATAAATCGTTTTTCGGAGCCCGACGTGTGCAGCCTGAAGGTCTTTTGAGGAACGGGCCGAAGAAAAACCGAAGTATTATATATATCGGACAGATATAAGGGGCTGTCCGACGCTAGTAAGACATAAGAGGTACAGAAGGCGTCACGGGGAGTTGAGCTCGGCTGGGCGGTTTGCCATGGAGCCAGATACTGAAAAGATCACCATCCGCATTCCGCAGAGACACTTGCGTGCGCTCGACTTCCTCGTGGAGATTGACGACTTCCCCTCAAGGTCCGAGGCGATAAGATCGGCCATCAGGGACCTCATCTATGCCAGGCTGGAGTTGGTAGTCGACCGCATGAAGAAGTTCGAGCACGCGGAACAGAGCCTTGCGGCCATCAGAACGTATGAAGAAAAGTATCTGAAGAAGTAGTCGGAAGCGGGATGGGATGCACTCTAGCTACTTTGTTCAGTCAGCGCAGCTCGCGACTCACCAATCAGGATAACCTCCCCCCTATTTTTTTATTTTTGATGAGTCTGGCGAGAGCCATCTCTGTCCTCAGCCGATGTACCCGAGGTCTTCTCTCTTCGGCTCGGACGGCGGCTCCGTCTCCCTGAGCTTGGAAGTGAGCATGTCTATCTGCTCAGCCTTGGCTTCGAGCTCCGCGAAGTCGATCTTGACCTCAAGTATCTTGGCAAGCACTTCAAGCACAGCCTGGGCTCCTTTCGGGTCGACGAAGTAGCCCGACGTCTCGCCCATCAGGCACACGCTTCTCATGCCATACAACACGCCCAGGCCGAGCAGAAGGCCGCTCGCACCAACGATGCCGCTCCCGGGCTCTCCCTTGGAGAACGTCACCCCATGCTTCTTCATCTCCTCGACCAGCTCAGGATCCGTGGCAGCGCCGAGCACCCTTGGCTTCTCAATCATCCTTCCAAGCCCATAGCCGCCGAGCGTGAATATCCGGGTGACGCCGAGCTCTTTCGCGAGCCTGAGAGTCCTGTCCGAGAGCTCATACTGGCCATCAGGGGTGAGGCCTTGGTAGTCGCCTATCATGATCACGATATCGTTCGCAGCGTCAGGCCTGGACACATAGTACAGGTCATTGCTCACGAGCCTGATCGTCCCAGAGTCGTTGACCAGAACCTGAGGAGGGAAGAACTTCGAGAAGAGCTGGGCGAACTTGACGGCCTTGAGCTGGTCTACGAGGTGCTCAGCAGCGAGCTTGCCAACATTGCCAACACCTGGGAGGCCCTCCACCATTATGGGGCTCCTCAGCTTGGGCCTCTCCTGGAACACGACTACGATGTCTTCCATCTATGTCTCCCCTGACATCTCCTTCTTGAGCTTCCTGCGGTACGCGCCGTACTTGTCGTCCGGAGAGTACTTCGCGGGCATCGGCATGAATGTTGCGCCTCCGCACTTTGGGCACTGTTCCCTCAGCGTGTACTCTCTGCACACAGAGCACTTCCTCAGAAGGGTCTTCACTTCTCCTCCTTCCTCCTGAACGATGCGGACCCTCCATGCTTCTCAATCGATGTCGTGATCCTCTCGACGGCGTCCTTCAGCTCCTGCTCTGCCATCTTGTAGTCCTCCGCGCTTATTGTGATCTTGTATCTCGGCGCGCCGATATAGTGGATGCTGACTTCGACTTCGTCTGAGTCCACCCCCGCGGCCAAGGCCTTCTTGATGTGATCGATTGCGTCGGACTTCGGAGAGGATATCTCGATCAGACCGTCGATGGTGACCGATGGGATCTCGATGTTCTCCTTCGCGACATCAGCAACGGCAGCGGCCCACTTCTTGTCGAGCCCGACCTCCTTGAGCGCCTCGGGGCTGCTTGAAACCTCTTCGAACGCACCGTACAGCGTCCCGAATTCCTTGACCAGCTTCTCGCCCACCTCGGCGTACGCCTGCTCGAGCGTCTTGCCCATCTTCGAGCCGACGATCTCCAGGAGCTTGTCTGCCTTCTTCTCGTTCTTCCACTCCTGGATCTTCTCCCTGCGCTGGTGCTCGTTGACCTGCTTGAGCGAGAGGTCGATATGGCCTCTTTCCCTGTCAACGCCAAGGACCTTGCATACGATCTTCTGGCCTTCGCGAACATGGTCCCTGATGTATTTGACCCACCCAGTAGCGACATCGCGGACGTGAATGAAGCCTTCCTTGCCGCCGTACTCGTCCAGTGCTACGAAGGCGCCAAAATTCTTGACGTTCTCCACGCTGCAGACTACGAGATCTCCGACCTCTGGGTACTCTGCCTTGTGCACCATCACTGGACCTCTCCGAGCAGCTGGCCCCTGACCACGCCCTTCCCTCCGGTGGGCTTGATCAACGTCGCACCACACACGTTGCACGCGATCTGAGTCGCAGGCTTGTTGAACGCTATCTGCTCGTTGCCACAATCCTGGCACTTGACTGTGATGAACTTCCCCTTCGGAACCGGGATCTTGCTGGTCATCGCTCAGGCCTCCTTGAGCTCGAAGCTCTTCGCTCTGAAGCAGGTCCTCTGATGAGCCTTCTTGCAGACCTTGCACCTGTATCTGAGCGCCACCTTCACCGTGGGCTTCTGTCGGCCCTCGTACTTCGGCCTCGGGAACCCGCCGTAACCTGCGGTCGCGCGTCTGTACCTTCTCTGCCCCCACTTGAGCTCGCTCCTCGGCCGGGACTTCACCCGCTCGACCTCATGCTCAGTGTGCTTCTTGCACTTAGGACAGAACTCCCTGGTAATCCTGGGCATCTTCATTCTGATCAACGGCCTTCGGGGCAGGACACGAGTAAGCGGGAACACGTATTAAAGCATTGCCGGATAGCCCACTCCGCCACTGTTCGGTCTTCGTCAGCGCCTTCCTCTCAAAAGCTCACCGATTGTGCTCAACAAATATCTTCGGAATCTAATGGAAAGCAATAAATATTCGGCAATTTATAATTGCCTAAGCCGATAATATGACGGACAAGGGGCTCACAAAAAAGGACGAGATGCTCGTGGATCTTCTCATGCGCACGGGCCTCTCGAAGAACATGGCGAAGACGCTCGTGTTTCTGAGAAAGAAGGAGGAGACCACGTCCGTTGAGATCGAAAGCGCGACTAGCCTGAGGCAGCCTGAGGTCTCCATCGCGATGCAGGAGCTCCGGAGGCGCAAGTGGGTGACCAAGCGCGACATCAAGAAGGAAGGCAAGGGCAGACCTGTCCATTCGAACAAGCTCGCGATACCCTTCGAAAAGATAATTGAGATAGTTGAGGCCGAAGAGAGGAAGAAGATCGAGGGGATCGAGAGCAACGTCAAGCAGCTGAAGGAGCTTGCGAAGTAGGCCCTCAGGCCTTCCGCTCAAGCGTTCTGACCCCGCCTTTTGAAGCTACGATGACCTTGTCGGCCATGCCGACGAACAGGCCGTTGTCGACAACGCCCGGAACGAGGTTCAGCTCCGCCTCCATCTTGGCGGGGTCGTCAATCCTCTCGAACTTGCAGTCGATGATGTAGTTGCCATTGTCCGATATGAACGCCTCCCCGTCGCGCATCCTGAGCTTCGGCACGCAGCCGAATTCCTTCAGCCTGCGCACGGTAGCCTCATGCGCGAACCTGACAACCTCGACAGGAAGAGGTGCTTTCTGACAGAGGTGGTCCACGAGCTTCGACTCATCGACGACTATGATTTCGATTTCGGTGGCGGCCGCAACTATCTTCTCCCTCACGAGCGCCCCGCCCAGGCCCTTGATGAGATCGAGCTTCGGGTCTACCTCGTCTGCGCCATCTATCGTCAGATCGAGATCTGGGTAGTCCCGCAGCTCGCCGATCTTGATCCCGACGGATTTTCCAAGAATCTCGGAGTCCCTAGACGTCGGAATCCCGATGATGTTGAGGCCGGCGCGCACCTTCTCGCCGATCATCTTGATGGCGATGCTCGCGGTGGAGCCGCTTCCGAGGCCTACCACCATTCCGTCTCTGATCGATCTCACGGCCTCTTTCGCAGCCTCCTCCTTGAGATTCAAGATCGCACCCTCTTCAGGCCGAAGTTGCTCACGACGAGGTCGCTGAGCCTTCCGACCACGTAGTCGTCAATCCTCTTCCCTTTCTTCGCAGAGGCGCCTGCGGAATCACCGAGAACTCCTGATGGGAAGTACCTCTCCGGGTCTGGAAGAACCATGAACTCAGGTGGTCGACTCTTGCCTCGTGGCCGCGACTTTCCCACAAGCTCGGGCCTGATGCCCAGCATGCGAGAGGTCTCGATCTGACCTGCATGGCCATTGTCTCCAGGGAACTCCTTGCCCCTGAGGCCATATGCAATGTCGTAGTCGGAGAGAACCATGACCTTCAGGTGCGCATATCTCTCGATTGCCTGGAGCGCACCCTGCTTCAGGGCTGTCATGTGAGAACGGCCCGCATGTCCTGACAGAAGGAGGACTTTGTCGATGCCGTTCCTCGCGAGCTCTGAGACGACCTCAGAGGCGATCCCCCGGAGGGTGTCGAAGCTGAGCGACAGCGTTCCAGGGAAGTTCCTGGTAATCCCGCACTCACCATATCGGACCGGAGGACACACGAGCCCGTCGAACTTCGTCGCCACATGCATCGCGATCTTCTCCGCCTGGAAGGAGTCCGTGCACAGAGGAAGATGAGAGCCATGCGTCTCCGTCGACCCGAAGGGCACGATGACGAGAGGTCTTTTCTTCGCTCTTCTCGCGAACTCGTCGCTCGTGAGCTCTTCAATGAGAGCCGCTCTTTCTCCTCGTCTCCCCGACATGCCTCTCCCCGCCTTTCCTCACCTTGTCCAAGTCGATGTACTCCGCATCGCACACCGGACATTTCAGGCCCGAGAGCTTCGACACCCCGAACCTAGCCCTCAGTTCTCGGTCCGCCTCTTCGATGCGCTGCTTGGAAATGGTGCGGTCACATTTCGGACAGTAGTACACGACGCTGCGCATGGGGATGCCCGCATATAAACGCAATCCACATGCATGGCCTGGACACGCTTAATACTCAGTAGAGCGATATGCAGCACGGCACGAGCCATGAGGGTTTCCGCTCTATTCTCTGGAGGAAAGGATTCGACATATGCGCTGTACGTCGTGCAGCAGCAGGGGTGGGAGGTCGTGAGCCTGCTCACCGTGATCCCGAGAGTGGAGGACTCGTACATGTTCCACTATCCGAACGTGAGGTGGACGAAGCTACAGGCCGAGGCGATGGGCATTCCCATCAGGTACAGAGAGAGCGAGGGGCTCAAGGAGAAAGAGCTGGCGGACGTCGAGGCGCTCATGCGAGGCGAGGAAGTGGATGGATTCATCTGCGGCGCCATCGCATCCGACTATCAGTGGTCCCGCCTCAACGAGATCTGCCATAGGCTGGGGAAACCTCTCTACGCTCCGCTCTGGAGAAAGGACCAGCTGATGCTGCTCGACGACATGGTCCATGCAGGATTCAAGTTCATCATCGCAGGCGTTTATGCACACGGGTTTGATGAGGGGTGGCTGGGAAAGACGATCACATCGCACTCCGTCAAGGAGTTGGGACGGCTGAAGGACAAGTACAGGATAAGCCCGTCCGGAGAAGGTGGAGAGATCGAAACATTTGTCTTGGATGGCCCTAACTTCTCAAAAAGAATCCACATCGAGGAGGCGTACACGAACTGGGCCCGTCATTCAGGCACGTACACCATAAGGAATGCGTCGCTCGAGGACAAGAAATGAATCAATTGCGCACGGGCGGAGACGCATGCGCGCGTTGGAAATATAGCTAGTCTTCAGAACTGAGTACACCTTGCGGCAGGAGGTCTCTTCTCGTAGCCCTTCCTGCGCTCCTCCCTGAGCGTCCCTTCTGGCACGAGACACATCTTCTTTCCCGAGAGCACGGCCGCCACGCCCTCGTTCGACTCGAGATGCTCGTAGTCCTCGCACATCTTGCACGATGGAGGGCAAACGCTCACGCGATCGCCCTCGACCTCGGGAAACTGAAACACGCCTCCCTCGTAGTTCCTGAGCACGACCCGTTTGTCGGACATCGATATCAGGTAGTTCGGGCCAACCGGGATCTTGCCTCCGCCCGTGGGGGCGTCGATTATGAACTCCGGCACTGCAAACCCGGAAGTGTGGCCTCTCAGGCTCTCGACTATCTCGATGCCCTTCGCTATCGAGGTCCTGAAGTGCTCCAATCCTTTCGCGATGTCGCACTGGTAGATGTAGTACGGCCTGCACCTAATCCATGTGAGATCCTGGCACAGCTTCTTCATTATCGTTGGACAGTCGTTGACACCCCTCAGCAGCACGCTCTGATTGCCGACGGGTATCCCTGCGTCGACGAGCATCTCGACCGCTCGCTTCGAAGCCGAGGTGATCTCCTTCGGGTGGTTGAAATGCGTGTTCAGCCAAATCGGATGGTATTTCCTGAGCATCCTCACGAGCGCGGGCGTGATCCTGTATGGCAGGACGCAGGGGGTCCTGGTCCCAAGCCTCACGATCTGCACATGCTTGATCTTCCGGATCTCCCGGATGACCTTCTCGAGGAATGCGTCTGAGACGAGAAGAGCATCGCCACCCGAGAGCAGGACGTCCCTGACCTGCGGCGTCTTTCTGATATAATCGATGCCAGCCTTGATCTCCTCCAGACTTCTGGCGTGATCCGTCTGTCCCACAATCCTCCGTCTGCAGCAGTGTCTGCAGTACATGCTGCACTGGTCTGTAAGCAGGAGCAGGACGCGGTCCGGGTATCTGTGCGTCAGACCCTCATGGGGCGAGTCCACGGTCTCGCCCACGGTGTCCTCCATCTCATCTTTTGTTACGTGCAGCTCCTTCGAGGACGGCACGGCCTGCCTCCGGACAGGACAGCTCGGGTCGTCAGGATCCATCAGGGAAGCGTAGTATGGCGTGATCGCCATGCGCAGGAACTTGGTCGAACGCTTGATCTCCTCCCTTTCTTCGGGAGTGAGGTTTATAACCTGTGCTAGCTGGTCGACATCGGTGATCCTATTCTTTACCTGCCACTTCCAGTCAGTCCACTGCTTCGGGCTGACGTCCTTCCAAAGGGGTATGTCCTTGTATCTCCTCATGTCAGAGGCCCCCAAGAATGGCCTTTTCTGAAAATGGGTATATGGTTCTCCTATTTAGAGTAGGTGGAGCGCCCAGCATGAGGCCCAGAAGCTCTGTCCACACAAGGTGACAACATCCAGCATACACGGCCAGACGCGAACCCTGGCCGTGCTATTACTCGCCCTTGCCCAGCTCTCTGGACCTGCGCCTCCGCATCATCGCAAGAACGGCGACAACCACGATGACAACGACAACGACCCCGCTCGCAATCAGCGCCGTGCTCGACACCGCCCTTCCGCCTCCCCCAGCGACTGGTTCGAGCTCAAGGAACAGAGGGTTCGCTCCAAAATAGGGCGTCATCGTCCTTCCTGGATGCGCTACGGGATCTCCCCAGTTGGTGAAATGGAGAGTGCTCCAAGCGAACAGGTCGTACGGATATGTTATGATGATCATCGGTGAGGACTCGTACCACATCTTCTGCATCCCGAATACCGTCTGCTGCCTCTCCTCGCCGATCTGCTGCATTTGCAGGAGGAAAAGCTCATCATAGGCCTCGTTGGACCAAAACGTGTCACTCCAGCCCCAGATTTGGTCCGTGGTATGGATGGCCAGGATGTACGTGGGATCGAAGTCCCCACTCCAGTACCACATGAAGACATCATGTGCTGCAGCCCACATGATTTCGTCCTCCAGAACGCTCTCATCAACTGGCCGGACATCGACGGCCACACCGATCTCCTCCCACATCTCCTTGAGGTACGGTGCTGAGGCCAGATCTTCGGGGGCGTCGTTTCTCACCAGGAACCCGAAGCTCAGGGGAGTACCGTAGGCGGCATACGGGTTGTCGGAGCGGTTCACGAGCCTCACACCGTCGCTATTCCTCCTGTCGTATCCTGCGGCGTCAAGAATGGCATTCGCCCGAGTGAGGTTGAAGTCCAGAGATTCCTCGGGAGTCTGGGGCTCCCAGTGGAAGTATGGAACGACCGGTGCGGGAAGTCCATAGCCGACATCGCCGTATCCGGCCCAAATCGTGTCGATGAGGTACGGCTTGTTCACTGCAAGATGCATCGCACGCCTTATGTTCTCATCAAGCATGAGCGGGTTCCCTTTAGAGGCCGGGTCATCGAAGCAATTGAATCCTATGGTACTGTGATAGAATCTCTTGACCTCCGCGGTCTCGATGTCAGGCTGACCCTTCAGGGAGTTGTAGGTCAGGGGCGGGAAACGGGCAAGGTCGAGGTTGCCATTCCTCAGATCCATGGCCATCACCTGGTCGCTGCCGTAGAACTGAAAGACAACGCGGTCGTATGCGACGGGACCAAGATGATAGTCCGGATTTCGATCGAGTATCACATACTGATTTGGTGCGTACTCCACGAACCTGAACGGGCCACTGCCGATCGGATGGTCGTTGACCACACTGTTCTGGATCTCGCCCACAGTGTACTGAGACCAGATGTGTTCGGGCACAATTGGCAGCATCAGATTCTCCACGTGCACATTCGGTATCTTCAGGTACACCTCCACAGTTGTGGCATCGATCGAGGTTGCGTAGAGTGCCGTGCGGATGCTTATGTAGGGAGTGAACGCCCACATCGATTCGTTGAGATTGACGTTTATGCTGTAAACAACGTCGTTGACGGTGAGAGGCTCGCCATCATGCCACTTCACGTTCTCAGCTATGTGATACCGCCAGAGCCTGTTCGCGCCTTCGTTGATGTCTGTAGTCGCGGCATCGTCAGCATCGTTCCAATCATCGACTTCCCAGCTCGTCGCGATAAGCGGTTTTGGATTCAGATCCTCGTCGTACGTGATCAGCCGATCGTAGATGTTGAACAGAGTGACGTATGAGGAGTCCTCGTAGGCGATGAAGGGATTCAGGCTGTCTATGCCTTGCAGCATTCCAACTCTCAACGTCGTTGGCTCTGCAAGAGATGCCAGTCCGAGAGAAAGAGCCGGAATCAGCAACATTACTCCAAGACTTGCGGCAACGACCGCACTGAGACTTCGAACTGTTCGCTTCCTCGTATTCTGTTCCCCCACCCGGCATCGGCACAGAGGACACCGCGTTTATGCGATGCAACCTTGAAGCCGAATCGCGAACGTCGAATACGGTATATGAACTCTACCGACTGAGTATCTGGATTGCTCGTCCGACGGACGACCCTGTCATCTTGTATCAAATCTCGAGATGGATCCCAGTATCTCCAAAGTGTGATATATCGTGCCATCGATGATGATTCGGATCTGGGGACAGAATACCAGTGCGTTGAGAATGCGGCATCAGGCTCTGGAACATATGAGGTGTTGAGAGAGTCGACATAGATATCCCCAAGAAGGCGAAAGGTTCGAGCGAATGATGGACTCTGCTTTGCGCGAAGAGGTCAGAAGAGCTCTGATCAAGGAACTTGGAGAGCATAAGGTTCTCTGGAGAACCGCAGACCTCTTGCCGTACACAAAGGACACTTTTAGAAACAGGCCAAATCAAGATAACAAGTACTTCCCGGATTTTGTGATCCTGCCCGAAACGACTGCCGAAGTCCAGACCGTCGTGAAGCTGGCTGCATCCCACAAGACGCCTCTCCTGCCCAAAGGAGGAGGCTCGAACAG
>CAYOXJ010000005.1:0-25077 GCA_964407905.1 uncultured Thermoplasmata archaeon | reverse complement strand
AAAGATATCTTCTCCTCCACGTTCTCCTCCGAAGCCCTGGATACAACTACGTGCGGAAATGTCTTTCGGAGGGGCGGGCATCGTCGAGACTCAGAACACGCTTTCGAGACAGTATACCGTCAGCGCGGCTTCCTTGCAGAGGTATCCTGGCCGACAGTCCTTGCACAGCTTCTCGAGGTTCTTCCTGTCGATCCCAAGGGTGCCCTTCGACTCGTGAAGAGCATACAGTTCCTTGAGGTACTTGCCCTCGACTATGCGAGGGACTTCGTTTCTTCTGTCGAGCTCGAACCATTCGTAGATGCCTTTGTCCGCCCTCGACGAGTTGCACGATCTGCACGCCGTAACTAGATTGTCGCCGGAATCAGGACCTCCCCTTGAGCGGGGTATCAGGTGATCGGGTGCAAGGTTCTGAGTGCTACCGCAATAAATGCACTTGCCCACGATTTCTCGCTCCCTGATGTATTCCCTGATCGAACCCGACCAGCTTATCTCGCCCGACTGAAGCTTCTTGAACCTGTCCATTATGAATCCGAAGTTCTTCTCGTAGCCCGCGGACCGGGCTATCAGCTTCGAGTACTGCCAATACAGGAGATCCTGAATCGTTTTCACCGCTGCTGGTGGCAAGGCCTATCCCATGACGAAATCATCGTCCAGGGGCATTATGCCTTTTGTGGGATTTGTCATCACGCCCTGAACATGCGAAACTGATATCTAATTACACGTTGTTTCCAGTGACGCGCATGCACAATGCGCAAGGGGGGAGAAGTTGGGGTATTATCGCAAGAGATTCCTAGCTTGTGTGCTTGTCTGCATGGTGTTTCTCGGTTTCGCGTTGGCAACAACTCCATACGCAAAGGCAGCGAAGCCATCACCACGCCTGTCAGCGGAAGAACAATCGTTCGTCGATCACATCAACCAAGACTACGCAATGGACCTCACATCGAGGCTATCGAGCTTCTCATTTGAATACGACGGCGAGGTCGTGCCTGGAAGCTATGAGGACTTCTACACAGCATCGTATATCAAGGCCAAGATGGAGGCCCTCGAGCTCGACGAAGTGACCATGGAGCCGTTCAAGCTCGTGAGCTGGGACTACCGCTCAGCCTCGGTGGAGATCACGAGCCCCGTCACGCAGAATATCAGGGCGAGGTCGATGGCGAACAGCCCATCGACACCGAACGGCGGGGCAGTTGAGTCGGAGCTCGTGTTCGTCGGCCTTGGCCGCACTCAGGACTACGAGAACGTTCCGGGTGGCGTTGAGGGGAAGATCGTGCTAATCGAACGGAGCGTGGTGATGTGGTACACGACGCCCTCGGTTCGCGAGGCCGCATATCACGGTGCTGCTGCAGCCTTAGTCTACAACCCGTATAGGGACCCTGAGGCGTTGAACGTCGACACGGCGCACAACGACATTCCGACTCTGTCTATCACTGGAAATGACGCAGCATATCTGAAGGAGTTGCTCGAGGAGGGGCCAGTCCAAGTGAAGGTGGACGTTGACAACGCAATCACGGAGAATGCTGACGCGTATGCCGTGTGTGGGTTCATCTACGGTTCGAAGTATCCAGACGAATACATCATATTCGAGGGACACCACGACCACTGGTGGTGCGGCTCCAACGACGACAACGCAGCCGTCGCATCTGTGCTTGCGATCGCCAAGGCTGTCAATGATGCGGGGATAACCCCGAAAAGAACCCTAGTGTTCATGACCCTGAGTGGTCACGAATCCGGTACTGGAGGAAGCAAAGAATCGTTCTGGGACTGGGGCCTCGGAAGCTACTACTTCATGACCTCTGTGCACCCGGAATGGGCCCAGAAGATCGTCATGAGCTTCTGCTCGGACGATGTGGGCATATGGGCCGACTACATGTATGTAGAGACGACCCCCGAGCTCCAGGGGTTCCTGAGGAAGGTCGCATTTGACACGCAAGTGCAGAAGCTGATGTATCCAGTCATCTACACGCCGGTCTCCTCATTCGACAGCTGGGGATTCTACATGGCCGGAGTGCCTGCGTGCTCGATATACTGCGGAGCCCTTTCTGCCATCGTAGAAGAAGCATACTATCACACGGACCTCGCTACTGTGGAGAGGCTAATCAGTCCCGAGCACCTGAAGATGGATGCTGCCTTCAGAGGCGTTGGAGGGCTGAGGCTCAGCCAAGCGGAGATCCTGCCATACGAGCTCACCGAGACTGGCAAGGAGGTCAGGGAGGCGGTCGACAAGCTGCTCGGAGTCGTGCCCGATGCCGACATGGCCGGCGTTCTCGCAGCTTTAGACGAGTTCGACGCAGCGGCGAAGGAGCTGCAAGCCCACATCAAGAGCATCAAGAAGCCCACCAAAGAGCAGGTCGCAGCTCTGAACGCCAAGATGCACCTCGCGATCAACACGGTCAATCCATACCTGTGGGACCAGGACATAGGCGTCGAGAATCCGTACCCTGGCTGGTGCAGCGTCTCGAAGTTTGAGACATATGCGCACGACCTGCCGCTGCTGAGACTTGCCATCGATGCGTTGGAGCGAGGAGACCCCGCTGCCGCCGAGATAGCTCTCGAGGGCATGACGACCATGGACTGGGGAGAGCACGTCAGCTATCCTGTCTATCTCGATATCGTGTGGCTGTTCGCGGGCACTCCCTATCTCAACTGGGCGACGGGTCATCTGCCATGGCTCACTGATGTGCATCAAGAGCACAGCTCGGTTGAGGAGAAGGCGCAAAGCAATGGCGGCGATCTATCGTGGGAGATCTCCTCATTATCCGAGAAGCTTGATACGGCCTTCGAGAAGCTCGGGATGACTTCCCTTGACGTCAGTGACGCGTTCAACGAGGGAGCGATGGTTCTGAGCGCACCGTGAGGCGCTCCTTCAAACCCCTTCTGATCTCTTTCCAAACTATTCTCCAGAAAGGGACCCAACTCGGTGCAACACCGCCCGGGTTGAAGAACGGCTAGCATGGCCGGAACGAACATGGTTCATCTCGAGCAAAGGCCACTTGGAGGGAGGGGCGGAAGCATCAATCTCCCTGCTCACATCAAGGCTGAGGCTCCTCAAAATGCATTGAGTGCTCAGGGAGTTTCCCGAATTCCTTGAACCCATACTTCCTGTACAGTTCCACAGCCTCAATGGTTGATAGGAGCACAACGAACCTGAATCCCATTGCCCGCGCATCCGAAAGAGCCGACTCGATGACTGCTGTCGCAGCACCTTTGCCTCTAGCGGATCGAATAGTGCCTATAGCCTGCAGGCCAGCGACGTCATTGCTCCAGACCAGCATTGATGTGCTGACAGGCCTTCCTTCCAGGAGCCCTAGATACATTCTCCGCGGCAAGGGCCTCTGAGTTTCGAGTTCGACGGATACATTGAAGCAGGCATTGCGGAGCATCCATGGAGCGGCTTCCTTTGGAGAATCCCACGAGCTCGTCAGACACTCGACCCAAGACTTGGAGTCCTTGCCACCCGCGACGGCTCTGACGGAAAGGGCCTCAGGGAAGCCAAGACCAGGGCCCATGGAGTCAAGATTGAAAGCCATGGCTGTGCCATCGTAGTCATGCGCGAATCCCCGAGCCTCTAGATATCTCCCGATATCCTTGGGCTCACTCAACATGCCTGCATGCCACACCATGGGTATCCGAAGCGACCTGTAGTATCTGATCGCCTCGTCGATCCTGGAGTCTACGGTCTCTGCATCAAGGGCGCATCTCAGGACAACGTTGAGAATGTCCTGCGACAGGCCAGTGATGCATTGCGTGATCCCTCTGTCTTCCGAGAACTCAGCATTTGGCGATGAGCCCACACATCTCCAGTAATCTATGTAGTTCTGCTCGCACGCCTTGACGACCTCTTCTCGTGAAAGCTCTTCCAGCGATTTCCGCCTGAACGTCTTCAAATCTCTCTGAATCACGAACGCTTACCCTATCTAAGACGCTTTCGAGCCACGCTCAGAAAGAGCCTTATGGCCGTGATGGAATCGCCACGTATAGGAGGGATATCCACATGCCTGTCGTGATCGTGAATATGTGGTCAGGAAGAGATGACAACGCGAAGCGAAGGATCGCTGACGGAATAACGAAGGTCTTCGAGAAGGAGAATGTTCCCCGCGACGCTGTCACCGTGATAATGTACGACGTCCCGAAGAACAGCTGGGCAGAAGCTGGCAAGCTGTGTTCTGACTGAGCAATCAGAACATGCCTGCTCCGGACTGATCGTCGGTCGAAGCAGAATCTTCCTGGGCATCGCTGGAAAATCCGCTTTGCAGAAAAGCCAATAAGAAAGGAGGGCATCTAATCTGAACCTATCTGACCAAAAGAGATACGCATTGACATTGGCAATGCTCAGTTCTTTTCTAACGCCTTTCATGGCTTCCTCGATCAACGTTGCCTTGCCTGCAATCGCTGAGGAGTTCAGCATGACCGCGGTCTTGCTGAGCTGGGTCGCGACTTCCTACCTGCTCGCAGCCGCGGCCTTCCTGGTTCCCTTTGGTAGGATCGCCGACATCCGAGGCAGAAAGAGGGTTTTTCTCCTGGGCATGTGGATTTTCGCTGCCGCATCTGTCCTGTGCGCCCTCGCGCCCTCGGCTGCTATCCTCATCGCCTTCAGGTGGGCACAAGGGCTCGGAGGTGCCATGATCTTCGGCACTGCGATCGCGCTCCTCACCTCCGTCTACCCTCCCCATGAGAGAGGCAAAGCACTTGGCCTCAGCGTGGCCGTCACATACGTAGCTCTCTCCCTTGGCCCGGTCCTTGGCGGCTTTCTCACGACATTTCTGGGCTGGAGGAGCATATTCCTCGTGCTTCTGCCAGGGATCGCCGCTGCAATTTGGACAGGCTCCAAGAAGCTGATGGGCGAATGGTCCGAAGCGATGGGCGAGAAGTACGATCCTCAGGGTTCGACGTTGTATGTTCTCTCGCTGACCGCCGTGATCGTGGGGTTCTCATTGTTGTCAGAGCCGATCGGGATCGGCCTCACGCTCGTCGGGGTCCTGATGCTCGCTGTCTTCGTCGTCTGGGAGTTCCGTCAGACCAGCCCAGTCCTAGATATGAGACTGTTCAGGTACAACAGGGCATTTGCTTTCTCCAACTTCGCTGCGCTCATCAACTACGCTGCGACTTTCGCCGTGAGCTTCCTGATGAGTCTCTACCTTCAATACGTAAAAGGGTTCAGTCCCGAGGAGACAGGCCTGATACTCGTCTCGCAGACGGTGGTCATGGCTGCCTTCTCGCCGCTCGCTGGGAAGCTCTCGGACGTGATCGAGCCGCAGGTGATCGCCTCCATTGGCATGGGGATCACCGCCCTTGGGCTCGCCTTCATCTCCTTCTTCCAGGAAGACACGGCCGTCTGGATAATGGTGGCAGTGCTCGCCTTCATTGGGTTCGGCTTCGCGCTGTTTTCGTCTCCGAACACGAACGCCATCATGAGTTCCGTGGAGAAGAGACAGTACGGGATCGCCTCGGCGTCTGTCGGCACCATGAGGCTGGTGGGACAGGTGCTCAGCCTCGGCATAGCGACGATCTTCATAGCGGTCTATGTTGGCGAGGTCAAGATAACTTCTGAACTAGCACCGGAGTTCCTGGGCGCGTTCCAGCCGGCGTTCATAGCTTTCTCAATTCTGTGCTTCATGGGGATATTCTCCTCGCTCGCCAGAGGAAAGGTTCGAAAGGACACGACAGCAAGATGACATGGAGAATCGTTTCCGACGCGATGGGTGTGTAATCAAGAGGCCGCAGTATCTTAGACCAGGGCAAGGCCAGCTGAGAAGAGAAAAAAGACAGCGAGCGCGGTCGCCGAAGAGTTGTTTAGGGGGAACTCGATACGACCACTGATGGCCGAGGAACCATTCGTCAGCACATTCATCGCGTTGGCACTCATCCCTGTCGCCTTCCTCTTCACCCATGCCTACATAAGTGGGAAGAGACACCTTCCGTATCATCGTGCAACGGGCGCAATCGCCATAGTGTGGGACCTCAGCCTTTCGATATTCTACATGATATACAGGCTTCTCGGAGGAGAGGTCGAAGGAACTACGCTCGATATTCAGGGTGCCCTTCTGGTGTATTTCGTTGTCCACGGCATCGTGGCGTCAGTCGTGATTGCACTCGAGATCGGAGTGCTGTCATCGGCCCTGCTCTACCTGTTCAAGAAGAAAGGGCTGAGGGTGCACAGAGCCCTCACGCCATACCTTTACGTCCTCTGGTTCGCAGCGTTTCTCTCGGGAGAAGTCGTGTACCTTGTGAACTACGTCCTCTGACAGACTGTGTCGGACCGATGCCTGCAGAGGGAGTACCAAGAGAGAATGGGGATTGGTCGCCTGAGGAAAGAGCGGGACAATGAAGCGCTGCTCAGCAAAGTATCTTCGGCTTTGCAATATTGCTGCGGACGCAACCTATTTATCGAATTCCGGCCTACTGAGTCGCATCACATGGAGCAATGGAAGGGGGACAAGATAGTGACTGTGGAGGACTCGGCATGAGAGTTCTTGTGATCGGAGCTTCGGGACAGATCGGAGCGTGGACGACAAACGATCTGGTCGAATACTATGATGCAGAAGTGATAGCTGCGGACCTCAGCCTCGAAAGGGTGAGGAAGCTCGCGGAGCACATTGGAAGGGATAACGTGACGCCAATCGCGCTCGACGCTTCCGACGCAGCTGCATTGAGAAAGGCCGCGAAGGATGTTGACGTCATACACAACTCGGCCTGGTACGAACTGAACATCAAGGTCATGCCCGTGGCGATAGATCTCGGCGTGCACTATTCCGATCTCGGCGGATTCTATGACTACACCTTTGAACAGCTCAAATACGACAAGAAGGCGAAGGATGCGGGGGTCACCTGCGTACTCGGGATTGGCAGCTCCCCCGGCATTACGAATGTTTGCGGCGCGGCAGGCGCGAAAAGGCTTGACACCGTCAGGGACATCAGCATCTGCTGCAGCTGGGGCACGAGGGTCAAGAGCGAGAACGCGGCCTTTCCGACCTACTCGATCAGGACCGTCCTCGACGAGATAACCCAGGAGCCAGGGATAGTCGAGAACGGCGAGAAGAAGAAAGTGCCACCGCTCACGGGCATGACGGAGGTCGAGATGCCCGAGCCCGCTGGGAAGGTGGTCGCCTACTACATAAAGCACTCTGAGCCGGCAACAATGGCCGACTTCATAGGCAAGGGAACGAAGAACGTGTGCTTCAGGATCGGCTTCCCCGCGATCGACTTCGCCACGTTCAGGACCCTCGCACAGCTGGGCTTCGGGAGCACGGGGAAGATCGAGATCGGAGGCACCGCGATCTCTCCAAAGGACTTCATCACGGCCATGTATCTGAAGTCAGTAGAGGTCTCCAGGGACACGATCCAGTCTATCGACGAGTTCGACTACTTCAGGATCGACGTCGATGGCACGAAGGACGGCAAGAACGCAAGGGTGACCTACTACGTCAAGACATGGAACGACCCTGACAAGGGCATCCCATCGGCAAGGGACACCGCGGTCCCACCCTCGATAGTCGCGAACTGGCTAACAACTGGCAAGATCAAGAAGAGAGGCACCCTGCCCCCAGAGGCGTGCATCGAGCCCGAGCCGTTCTTCAGGGAGCTCGCCAAGCGGGAGATCCTCGTGGAGGAGGATCTCGAGCAGTTGAAGGCATATCACTGATTTCCGGAGGCGGTGCCTGCTGGTTCACATCCATTTCGCCGCAGCAAAAGACCAAATGGAAGAAAGGACTATTTTAGTATAGGAGCGAAGCAGATACCTCTTCCGCCCCCTCGAGCCGTGCGAATCATGGGAACCGAAGCAATCAATCCGGATCTGATAAAGAAAAGGATGTGGCTGGACTACCAGTTCGCAAGCAGCAACCCAGCTAACGAACAGCTTGACTGCGTCCACGACCTGATCATCATGCTGGCTGACCAAGACCTTGACATGCACAAGTTTCTCCAAGACGTAGCCGACACAATGTCCAAGAGGCTCTGCATCAAAGAGATCACGATTGGCCTGAGGAGCCCGGAGGACGGGCGATACAGGTACGAGGTCATGTCGGGCCTCGAGCCGTCCGAGTGGGAGGCGCACAAGAATCTCTCGTACACGCGCGATCAGTTCTACAGCCAGGATGTCTACAAGTTCAAGGAGATCAGCAGGTACACGCGGCTGTACCTTGCTGAGGACAACCCATATGGCACAGGCGAGGATGAGACCTACAGCAAAGAGGTCATGCTACAGTCGGTGCGCAAGTCATTGGAGGACACGATCGAGGGCGACTATCTCGACATCTGCATCTACGGAGAGGACGATGATCTGCTCGGCTGGATAGAGATCTCCGGCCTGACCAACGGTAAGTTCCCCGATGTCCAGACAATCAAGTGCGTAGAGCTGCTCGCATCCGTTATCGGCGTCGTGCTCCTCCGCTCCGGAGCGCGCGAGACCTGAGAGGCCCGAGAAGAACCGGACATCGAAGGACTTACCAGATCGTACCGCTCATCGCTATTTCCATCACCGTTCTCACACGGCGCTCGTCAGAACGATCCCGAGAATGACGGCAACGAGCAGCAACCAGTCGGCCTTCGATAGCTTCTCTTTCAAGAAGAAGCGCGCTGCGGCAATCGTCACGACGGGATATGCGGAGATGAGTGGGAACACGATCGAGGCAGCGCCCTCTGAGACCGCAGCCGTCTCAGAAAAGTATCCGAGCTGCCATACCTCCGCAACCACAACCGCGCCGATCACGGGCACCGACCACTTCGGGAAGAAGATAGCTCTTGTCGCTCTCTTGTGCCGTAGGTATGCAAACGCGATTGGCGGCAAGATGAGGGGATAGAGCCCGAGGTACATGACCAGCGGCAGTTCAGAGAGGGCGGCCTTGATGAATATGCCCCCGACACCCCACAGGAGGAGGGTTGCTATGCTCAGCAGGAGGGCTACGCGCGAAAAACCTGAGGATCCAGATGATCGGCCGTGAGACAACGACAGCCCGATCATGCTGATTATTATCATGGAGATTCCAATCGCATTGACTGGCTGCAGCTCCTCGCCGAGAACGGTGACTGCGAGCACAACGGTGATTGCCGGGTACGCCGCCGTGATGCTCCCGACCATCGTGACGGCGCCTCTTTCGAGCGCCTCGAGGAAGATGAAATACCCACCCCTGGCGGTCGATGCTCCAATCAGGCCAAACACGAAGTACTCGATTCGAATGGCCATGTCGCTCCTAATGACCACGGCGCTGACCATGAAGACAACATATATCGGCAACGACACCACGAAGTTGACCGCCACCATCGAGGTAGCGTTCAGGGACCGCACGATGTACTTCGAGATCACCTGAGTGAAGCCATAGATCAGAAGCGCGCACAGCGCGAGCGATATCGAAACGTCGATCATGGCTCTCCTGCCGATTGCCACCGCCATTTCCTTGGATTATAAGATAATTGCTCCAGACCGGCTTGATCGAGCCCCAGACAACGGACAGCTTCGACGTGGGAAAAGCCTTAGGGAACGAGAGACGATACAAAATCGAGATGACTGGGGAAGAGGAAAGCGCACCGAATCGACGCCGGCCTCCGAGTCCTGGGCGACCGAGAAGAATCGTGATCGCCACTTTCTTGGGCGTCCTGCTTCTGTTCGCGGACCTTGCGGTCCTCAGATGGGCCGTTCCCTGGGCTGATGAGCACTACAAGACCATCTACGGATCCGGAGGCTATGTCATAGTCTACTTTGTGGTTTTTCTGACCGTAATGACGTTGCTCGTCCTGGTCACATATGTTCTCGAGCACGAATCCTACCCTTCAGATAGATGGCAATAGCGGAATCTGAGGTCAAATATACATATATCGAGAATGAGCTGATACGGTTGCGTGAAAGCTGCAAGAGCGATAGATGGAATCATCCCGAGCAGGCAGACACTCGAGGGAGCGGGGGTCCGCCTGAAGCGGGCGTTCGGGCCATATGAGGTCCCACTCCTTGACCCATTCCTGCTACTGGACGACTTCCACTCGGACAATCCCGCAGACTACATGGCCGGATTCCCCTGGCACCCTCACAGAGGAATCGAGACCGTCACTTACATGATCCGGGGAGAGGTCGAACACGGCGACAGCATTGGCAACAGAGGCACGATCAGCTCTGGGGACGTGCAGTGGATGACTGCGGGCAGTGGGATAATTCACCAGGAGATGCCGAAACGGTACGATGGCATGATGCAAGGGTTCCAGCTATGGGTCAATTTGCCAGCGTCGAGCAAGATGATGCGGCCCAGATACAGAGGCATCACAAGAGAACAGATATCGTCCATCACCTCGAAGCGGGGAGTGGCGGTCAGAGTGATCGCCGGAGAAGTGGGAGGCGTCGAGGGACCCGTGAAGGATCTGGTTGTCGATGCCGAGTACCTGGATGTCGAGATGCAGCCCGATAGAGAATTCCAGCATCCTGTTCGGAAAGGCAACAAGGCCTTTGCGTATGTCTTCGAGGGCGGTGGATCCTTCGAACCGAAGAGCCATCACGAGATCGGAGCAGAACATCTCATCATTTTCCAGGATGGAGATCATGTCGAGGTCAAGACGAGCAAGAGCGCTGTCCGATTCCTGCTGGTCTCTGGCAAACCGATAGGCGAGCCCGTGGCCTGGCGCGGACCGATCGTGATGAACTCAG
Source organism: uncultured Thermoplasmata archaeon (assembly GCA_964407905.1). Lineage (GTDB taxonomy): Archaea > Thermoplasmatota > Thermoplasmata > UBA10834 > UBA10834 > COMBO-56-21. The sequence continues at coordinate 14,447 of CAYOXJ010000005.1, read as the reverse complement.
AGAGAGAACTCGACGAAGCCTTTGAGGAGTACTGGAGCGGCAACTTCATCAAGTCAGTCTGACCCGCCCGAGTAAGAATTTGCCGGTGCCCGTCAATGCGATGACCTCTCGTAAGCGCCAACTATGTCGTTGCCTTTGGCCAAGACTTCCTTTTCGAGCGGTGCAACCGAGTGTTCTCTCAGGATCTTTCTCACTGTCTCCCTCGCGTCAGGCACCATTCGGTCGGACATCGTTGCGCCGTACAGCTCTGACTTCTTACTCCTGAAGAACATCTCGGCTCGGAAGTTCCTAGCAGTGTGCGGGTGACCGATGAACGTGTTTCCCTGTCCGACATCCTTCACGACATCGAGCGCTGCCGTTTTCTCGGTCACGCTAATATTCCTCATGAATGCCCTGAACTCCTCCCATTGGGCCGCATCCACAACGACCTGTTCCAACGAGCAGCCTCCGTCCAGATCGAGCCCTCCGATGCCTGAACACAGGTCCGTGCCCGACATGGCTGTGAGCATCAGAGAGGCGAGCTCTCCGAACGGAATGAGGACTCCGGGCCTCTCTGCGTCAACCCCTAGAATGCCAGTCATCTTCGGAAGGCCGTATCTGCGGGCCATCTGTCCTGCAGCTGTGAATATGATCGGGGCCTCGACGCCCCTGTATCCTATGAAGCCAGTTGCGACGTTCACTAGGGTCGCTTCTGAAGAGTATATCTGCGGTGCGCCCGGAGCTGCAGTCTGAGTGACCACGAGGCTCGCCAAGTTCTCAGCGTTCGCGATCACTATCGTCCCCGCGATAGTGACCGGGCTCGTCATGCCGCCCATGCACATTGACATCGAGATTATCGGCACGCCGGCCCGCGCGTACTCCACCTGTGCTTCGACGGCGCCTGTTTCGAAGGAGAGCGGTGCAGCGATACAGCTGAGAACAGAGAACGGCGGACGCTTCCTCATGCTGTCCGCTCCTCCCGCGACCAGAGCACCAAGAGCAATCTGCGCCCTTGCATCCGGAATCCCGAGGGTTCCTGACCCTGCGGAGCCAAGAATATGCTTTGTCGTGTTCTGGAACGACGTCCACAGCTCATGGACGAACTGAGAGTGAGGCGGTACATCGGACGTGGTGACTATTGGCCAGAACGCATCGATCGAATCAAGCGCATCGGCCAGCCTTGCGAAGTCGGCCAGATCTCTCCTCGATGCCTCTCGCCGTTCGCCGGATTCGAAGTCGGTCATGAAGAGCGTCACACCACCCGTAGACACGAACGGATATCCCTGCACAGGGAGCTTCAGGTCGTGTTTGGGGTCTCTTGCGCCGAGGATGAAGGATTTGGGAGCTTTCTTGATCGCCTCATTGACCATGCTCTCCGGCATCCTGGCCGTCTTCTTCCCGAGATTGACCTTCGCACCCGCATCCTCGAGCATCTTCAGGACGCTCTTGCTGTGGACTAGCACGCCGATCTTTTCCAAACACTCTATGCTCTGCGAATGAACGAGTTCCTCTTCCTCCTTACATAGGAACTTCAGACTCAAGATAGCCATCTGCCCTACCTCGGTGTCGACTCATCGATGAAGTCTTCCTTATTGATTTCCGTACGGGTAAGAAGAACTACAGGCGCTTTCGCCTGATCAAGAGGAATATCGCAATGCTGCCAGCAATCGGTATTATGAGAGTCAGAAACTCGGGGATCGGAGCCGTGTCATACAGTTGGCCATATATCCCCCATCCGTCGCCATCCTGGCCATCTGATTGCCAGACGACCACGAAATCTCCCTGGCCGCTCATCGCGATGGAAGGAGATGTTTGGTCATTCGTAGTGTACGTGTTGACCTGGAACTCCTCCTCGAACCGATCCCCCGTGTTGTCATACTTTTGGCCGTAGATTCCGATCAAGCTTCCATCCTGGCCGTCAGAGGTCCAGATCACGGCGAACGCGCCCGTCGAATTCGCCGCGACACAAGGATACTGCTGGTTGCCGCTAATGTATGTGTTCACCTGGAACTCCGAACCGATTGGAGTGCCGTCGCTCGCGAAGCGCTGACCGTAGATGCCGTACTGGCTACCGTCCTGTAGGTTGGAAGCCCACACGACGACGAAGTCACCGTCGGAATCCATCGCGACAGAGGGCCGGACCTGGTGGTTGGTGACATTCGTGTTGACTCGGAACTCATCACCGACAGCATTCCCGTTGCTGCCGTACCGCTGGGCATAAATCCCTCCACCGCTTCCGTCCTGGTTCACGGAACGCCATACGACAACCGATTTGCCGCTCGAGTCCATCGCGACTGCAGGGTAGTCCTGGTAGTTCAGCGTATAGGTGTTGACCCTGAACTCCGATCCAGAAGGCGCACCTGAACTGTCGAAGAATTGGCCGAAGATGCCGTCATAGCTTCCATCCTGATCCGTGGACGTCCAGACCACTATACTCCTGCCATCAGGGGCCATCGCAATGGCCGGATCTTGCTGCTCGTTCGCGCTGATTGTGTTCACCCTGCGCTCCAAACCGACGGGGTTTCCTGAGCTGCCGAACGCTTGCATGCATATGTCATAGCTCGAGACAGTGCTCCACGATTGCCACACGACTACGAAGTCGCCATCCGAATCGGACGCGACTGAAGGAGCCTTCTGGTCATCGGTGATCTGAGTGTTTACGAGGAATTCCGGTCCGAGTTCGTTCCCCGCGCCATCGAATCTCTGGGCGTAGACTCCGTATCCGCTACCATCCTGATTGGAAGAACCCCACGCGACGACGAAATTCCCGTTCGGATCCATGGCAACTGAGGGCGAGTCCTGATAGCCCGTATAGAATGTATTGACCTGGAATTCCGAGCCGACAGGTGCTCCAGATATCATGATCGCAGAAAGGCTCAATACGAATGCTGCAGCAACGAACAGAACGGGCAGAGGGTTCGGACCAGCAGGTTCTGATTTCCTTCTCCTAGACGCACCAATTCTGCGAGGGGCCGCAAGCAATCCCCCTCCTGGCAGCCCTGTCCGAATCCTCTGAGGGGACCTGATCCCGGTGTCTTCTCTACATAGATTCGCCATAGCGTTTAGTCTCTATCGATACCGCGACCTATAACAACTCTCTTCCGCGGTTCTCAGAGGGCGTTCTAGACCAGCTCACGAACTCGCGGAGGCGGCAGCAACGGAGGCAGCTTCCTCGCTCGCCATGACCATCGCGTACCATCCGGCTACGAGCAATACCAAGAGGTACCGATCCCTCCTGGTGTCCCGTTCTATTCTCACATCGCCTCGGTGCTTGAGGGTGGTCGAACGCTTCTTGATCGTGCACAGCAGCCGCTCGTACTCATCATAGAACCCCCAGCTGTACCCCCAGAAGCTGAGCTTGTGGACAACGTACCGCCTTCCGTCCCTGAACTCGAGAAGACCGTTCCCGAGCAGGCCGATGTGGAAGACCGCGAGGTCGTCCATCGAGCCCTCTTCTCGAATCGTCACATGGGGATGCAGAAAGCCTCCTCGCTTGAGCGTGAACCTATCGTCTGATGACTCCACAACCGCCAACGAGCCTATGATCTTCTGCCAGGCCAGACTAGCGTACGCGTCGTCTCCTGCCCGGAGCTCGTGTGATCTCCGGGAGAACTTGGGCTGCACCCACTCCATGGCGGTGCCCTTGAAGTCCTTGATTCGAATCATGCTTTCACTGCCTTGGCCCTGCTCTCGAACCCGAAGTCCGTTCGGGACCAAAGACCTTCTTGAAACATATCTACTCGTTGACGGAATGCCGTCTCAAGGGATGAATTCGAAGACAAATGCTTCCAGTGGAAACCAAGGCTAGAACCCTGAAAGGAGGCGAGGTTTCTATCAGCCCTCAGGATACTGACTCTGCTCGGAATCAGCCAAAGGCTTTTATAGTCCGGCCGGCGATTCCTTAAGTAGTCAGTATCTCAGGGGGAAGGCTATTGGGGGAAGCTTCGGGAACAAGGAGGCTGAAGGGTGATCATATCACATTTGGATCAGCCTACGCATCAACCTTCGTTTCTCCTGCAAATGATTCTGAGATCAATGTTCTGAGATCGAAACGGCGGAAAGTTGACGACCTGCTCGAGTCCCTGCATCGAACGCTCAGAAACCAGATGGTGCTCGTCATCGAGGAGCCAGTACGAGCCGTCAGCCCTGTTGCCAAGACCAGCGTCGTGACAAGCACCCTGTCGGGCGCAAAAGCCGCCAGGGTCGGAAGAAAGCATGAACCCGTCATAGAGAAACCGAAGAAGGCGCCCTCCCAGGCAAAGAGAGTATCGCCATCTCAATTTGACCGCTCGATCCCGCACCTCGAAGAGCAGGTGCTCGCTGCCCAGGCTCTTGGGATCGACATGTTCTATGTGAGCGAGCTCGTCAAGGAGGCCAGGCTCGCGCATTCCAGGGGCGGGGACCCGAAGAGAATCAGCTCCTGTATCACAAAGGCAGAGAGGCGAGCGGAGGAGCTGATCCTGATAAAGCTGCCCGAGCTGATGAAGGAGACCAAGGAAAGCCTGAAGCGGCTTGAGAAGCTTCAGGGCGAGCCCAGCGAAGCGAGACATCTTCTGGAGAAGGCCAAGAACGCTGCTGCCCGAGGCCGGCATTCGGATGCGCTTCGGGCGCTGGGCGAGGCGAGGATAAGGGTGCGCGGAGCAGAGCACGACGTCGTGCTCGATGTAGTTGCCAGGTCGAAAGACAAGTTCGTCAAGGCGAAGAGGAGCGGCCTCAAGATAGACCTCGCAGTTCACCTCCTGAGCAAGTCAAGGGACAGCCTCAAGAAGGGTGCTCTGGAAGAGGCGATCAAGTACGCGAGAGAGAGCGGAAAGGCCGTCGACGACATGCTCGAGCGCCATGACGAGGCGAGAGACGCGCTCGTGAACTGCGTCAAGTCAATCAGGCTGGCGGAGACTCTGGGGACTGACATCGACGAGATGAACAAGAAGATGATTGAGGCCAGGAACTTGTTCAAGGAGAAGGAGTTCGACCGTTCCATAGAGTGCTCCAGGAAGCTGTGCGACCTTGCCGGGAAGGCGGCCTTCAACAGGGCTGCTGAAGCGTGCGACCTCGCAGAAAGATCGCTGGCCCTGGCAAAGAACGCCGGTGTCGAGGTGTACGGAGCTGAGAAAACGCTCAGGAACGCTCGTGAGACGCTTGGAAAGGAAGAACTCCTGAAAAGCGTCTCGCTGTCCTGTACTTGCATATTGGAGGCCAATTCCGCGATAATGACCGGCCTCAACGACAAGCTGAGGAACATAGACCAGTTCGCGAAGGGAATAGAGGGCGAAGTCGAGAGCCTGACCGAAGTCCAGGAGGCGATCGCGCACTCCAAAGAGAAGAGCCTCGACGAGTTCAGGAAGTACGTGCAGATGTCCGAGGAGATCGTAAGCCAGGCGTTCGACAGCGCCATCGCGTACACGCGCGTGTCGCAGGATGTTGTCAGGCAGGCATACGACGGCTCAATATCGATGAACCCGCCAGGGGAACTCCTCACCGGCAAGGAGGCAGACAGGCCCGCGCAGACGGAGGTCGCTCCGATTCCTGGCGATAGCTATGAGGACAAGAGGCTCAGGATCGTCAACCTCTATTTGGAGGGCAAGATAAACGACAGCCAGCTCGAAAGGCTTCTCGCGCTGATCGATTCGAGCGTGGCAAGGGCGAGCCTGGTGTAGACACGTCTCAGAGGTAGGACAGCTGTTCCTTCACCTCTAGCCCTTTCTCTGGCAGGCGCGCCACGTACTTCTCCGCCGGGATCATCTCGGGGGCGAACAGGCCCTTCCCGCTGACCTCACCAGCTATGATCATCTCCGCTCCGATGGCTCCGCCCGTTCCCACGAGATAGCCAGTGGCGTTGCTATTGTACAGCTCATAGGCCTTCTCGTGGGACAGCGCCGTCCACACCTTGACCATCGCCTTCCTGCCGTTCTTCGTTCCGAGGATCTCGACGACGATGCCTGCCGAGCCCTTGACCTTTCCAATGAGGTCTACCGGCTTGGGGAATAGCGCCACAACCACGTCCAATGGCCTCACCTTGACTCCTTTGACGTCGATCGGCTTCAGGCCGTGCATTCCTGTCTTTCGCAAAGTATTGGCCATCTCGGCAAAGCTGTCATCGACTGCTATCTTGAAGTCCGCGTTCCTGATCCCCTTGATGAACTTTGGTATGAGAAAGGTCTCCTCGTGGGTCGTGTTGTACACTGGCAGGGGTCCAATCGGATCCGGAAACTCGTAGATCTCCCTCTTGTGCAGAGGCGGCAAGTAAGTCATCTTGCCATCCTTGAATACAGCAGCGCCCTCAGTGACCTCCGCCAGCATGTCGAGCGGAGACCAGAGCGTGAAGAACTCGTAGCCCTCGGCAGAGCCGTTGTCGCCGTCTCTGACGTGAGCCTCATAGGCGGAATCGAGCTTGTTCGCAGCGTATCTCGCGAAAATGTCCGAGATACCAGGATCGGCCCCCATCCCTGTGATGACTGTTACGCCCGCATCCTCACACTTCCTCGACCACACCTCGAAATCGTCGATGATCTCCTGCACGGCCGAGAAATCGATGTAGTTCGTTCCCGCAGCCAGTGCTTGCTCTGTAATCTTCATGTTCAATTCGCTCGTGACGGAACTTACGAGCAGGTCACAGCCTTTCAACACTTTCCTCAGAGACTTCGCATCGCCCGCGTCAACCTTCGCTATCGTGACCTTGTCACTCTTGATTCTGCCAACCATCGCTTTCGCAGCGTCGGTCCTCAGATCGGCGAGGACTAGCTCGTCAACCTTGTCGTTCTTCGCCACATGCTCAGCACACACAAGCCCCGTTATTCCGCACCCTAGTTGGACAACTCTCATTCTTCCCCACTCTTGCCACCGGAATCGTTTGCTTGGATATGAGCGTTGTTCAGCGCAGGTGTCGGAATCTGAACATGAGAGGGCGCACCACAGGGAGACGGAACTAGTGGACACTCTGCGCTACCGGTGAGCCGACCTCGCCCGCCAGGTCTCAAGAACATCCCTCGGCCATGCGGGAGTGCCACTCCCTAGCCTCTTTCCGAGTAGCACTTCGGCCGCGACCTCGGCCACCTCACGCGCATGGGTTGCCCTCCAGCCGGCTTTCGAAACCAGCCATGCCTTGATCTCATCGGGCGAATAGGTTTCGCCGCCTTCCTTCAGAATCACGAACGACTGAGCTGCCGTGTCTCTGTCCGCAGGGTTCTCCATGCCAGTGGAGCGGTTGACGCGGCCTACCAGGTCTTTCAGGGCCTCCTCAACAGCTTCGCTGACCGCGAGCTTATAGCCAGTCCTACTGTTCTTGGCACCTAACTCCTTAGCGTTCCATGTCCTGATCCAGTAGTCAATCTCCTGCATTGTCCACGGGACCACGAGCAATGCCATAACGTTTCGGATAGAATCCAATGAGTCCAAGAACCTACCGTACGGATAGAAGGCAATCAGCGGTCCGTTGTCCGCGTTTGGCAAAGGCCTCAGCTTCGTGACCACGTAGATGTCCTTTCCTAGCATGAGCGTCTTGCCAGCAGATTTCAGATCTCTGACAGCCGATTTGCCGAGCTCATTGCCTATGAGCCCATCGAGGTTCCGCAGACCTGCTACCGCGATGTATCCCCTGGTGATGCTGACCTGCGCGAGCCAGTCTAGCCCCTTTCTAACGGCCTCTCGATCCAGACCCTCGGCCCTGATGAAATAGGACAACCTCTTCTTCATGAGCTCAGGCGGTTCAATCATTCGAATAACGGGCTCTAAAGCTCGCGCTCCTGTTATCAATAATGATTCTGACCTGGCAGGCTTCCCCAGAAAAGCCCTTATCTGAGGTTGATCAGATGAGTAGTCGGTCGATGTATCGAGGAACTGTGCTGCCCTCGACGTGAGGAGGATCGTCGCGAGGCTCAATGGACTGACGGGACTGAGGATTGAGCTGAGTGTATTCCTCTTGATAGGCGCGAACTTCTTGCTATTCGGAGTCGCTCTCACGCTCTCAGGGCTCTTGCTCATCTGGTCTTCGGATAGGACTTTCGGTCTGGTCTCGGTCTCCGAAGGAGCATTTAGCTGCCTCGCAGGCTACTACTATCTTCTGGAATAGCTACGCTGATTCTGTCCGTCGTTGCGGTCTAATCCTTGGCAAAAGACCAATATCAGAATTGTGATTCCGGTCATGAAAAGAGAGCTGGACAGGAAGATGGACCCAGTGAACAAAGGACCCGTTGATCCAGAGGCCGTGAAGAAGAAGATGTGGGTGGACTATCAGTACGCCCACAAGGATCGTGAGAACGAGGTGCTGGATGCAGTCCACAAGCTTGTCGCGCTCACGAGAGACCCGTCTGTGGACTTGCACAGGACGATGCAGGCAGCTGCAGATGTTATCCGCGAGAGGCTCTGGGTACGGGAGGTCACGATAGGCCTGAGGGACTCTACAGATGGCATGTACAGATACGAGGTGCAGGCTGGATTTGCGGAGAGCGCTTGGGCAGCGCTCAAGAAGCTCGAGTACTCATATGAACAGTTCTCGGATCCGACGCTCTACAAGGCCAAGCAGATCAGCAGATTCACGAAGCTGTTCCTCCAGGAGGACAACCCGTTTGCCCCGGGCGAGGAGGTAACATATGACTGGTCCGTCATCCCGTATATGGAACGGAGGTCCTTGGACGACACCCTCTCGGCGGACTATCTTGACATCAACATATATGGCCCGAAGGAGGAGCTCCTGGGATGGATAGAGATATCTGGTACGATCGCCGGAAAACTCCCGGACCCGTTCACCATCAAGAGCGTGGAGCTGATCGCGTCCATCATAGGTACCGCGATCATGGGCAAGCGGGCGCTATCCAAGACGTGTTAAACCCTGTCCCCCCTGCCGTCGCCTGTGGGACCATCCCTCGGGAAACAATCTTAAGACCTCCATAGCTATCCCGTCCCTGGAAGGAAAGATGCGCTGTCCGAGTTGTGGGGCAGAGAATCTCAATGCGGTCGGGCCCTGTTGGAAATGTGGCAAATCGCTGATTCCTTTTGATCGGGTGAAGAAGGTGACTGTCCCCGCAGCCAAACCGACTGCCCCGGCCGTAACTCGGACTCTCGCCACCGAGCGCAGGGTCGTGAGGCCAGAAGACATCGACTACAAGGAAATCCCGAAGAAGATGAAGTTCGACTACGAGCACGCGCTCAAGGACCAGGCGGGCAGGACCATCGAGGCCGTGCACGCGCTCTTGCAACACTTGGAGAAGAAACAAGTCGACCTTCACAAGCTCATGCAGGAAGCGGGGAACCTGATCAGCCGTCAGTTCGGGATCATGGATGTTGGCCTAGGCCTAAGGGGTCCTGACGGTCTCTTCAGGTACGAGGTGCTGGTCGGCTTCAGAGACATTGCGGTGGAGGAAAGGAAGAAGATCGCATACAAGAAGGAAGATTTCTACGACAGTGGTCCGTACAAAGGCTATTGGCTGAGCAAATACACAAAGCTGTACCTTGCCGAGGACCACCCATGGGCGAATTCGGAATCGAAGGCCTACAATCGTCCGATACTCCTCGATTCGAAGAGGAGAGCATCAAACGAGGCCCTCGAAGGAGACTACATCGACGTCCACTTCTTCGATCCGAACGACGAGCTGCTCGGGTGGATCGAGATCTCGGGCACGAGGACGGGCCTACTGCCAGACGCATCGGTGATAAGATGGATTGAAATCATCGGATCCATCATCGGAGCGGCGGCCAGACTGCAGCACACACGCTGAGGACTTCCTTCAAGAACTCCTGACATCCGATAAATAGGGGTTTGAGGATTCGGGAGAGGATGAAAGAGAAGCTAAGAGTACTTTCTGACGACCAGGTCAAGTCTATCCATGAAGCGAGCCTGAACGTGCTGGAGAAGACCGGGGTCAAGTTCTGGGACCAGGGAACGATCGAGGTTCTGAAGAGGGCTGGCGCCGAGGTCGACAAGGACAGGAGCATCGTGAGGTTCCCGAGAGACCTGATCGCATCATCGGTGAAGAAGGCACCCAAGCAGATCACTTTGGCGGGCAGGAGCCCGAAGTTCGATCTCAGACTAGACGGTGAGAGGTCGTACTTCGGAACCCTCGGGACCGCACCGCTCGTCTATGACATTGACACGGGAGAGAGGAGGTACGCCCTGAAGAGCGATCTGCAGGCCTTCGCGCGAATAACGAATGCACTGGAGAGCGTCAGATACTTTCACACGAGCGTGACGCCGTCAGACGTCGCTCCTCAAGTTACCGACCTGCACAGGTGGGCAACCGCCCTGAGGAACACCGAGAAGCATCTGATGGGGGGCGCGGTCTACAACCTCGACAACATGCCATTCCTGGTCAAGATGTGTCTCGAGGTCGCGGGGGGAGAGAAGGAGCTGAGAAGGAGGCCCATGATCACGGCGACGGAGTGCCCGGTGCCACCGCTTCAACACGACAGGAGACCTTTGAGGGGGATAACCGAATTCGCGAGGCACTGGCTTCCGGTGATAATCTACTCGGAGCCGAAAGCTGGTGCGACTTCCCCAGCGTCACTTGCAGGAACACTTGTGGTATCGAACGCAGAAGTGCTGAGCGGCATAACGATAGCGCAGTTGACAAACCCCGAAGCGCCCGTCATCTATGGCAGTGTCGCGACGCTCATGGACATGAGGACCGGGGGCATCGCTTTTGGCTCGCCTGAGACGGGCATCCTTGCCGCGGCGACGACCCAGATGGCCAGGCACTACGGCATACCGAACATGACGCCTGGTGGGAGGACGGACTCGAAGATGCCCGACGTACAGGCGGGGTATGAGAAGCAGAGGACCGTCCTCATGGCCGCGCTCGCCGGAGCTAGCCTGAGCAACATGGCGGGTCTGCTCGAATCCAATCTGGTCGCAAGCTACGAACAGCTCATCATCGATGACGAGATAATTGGGACGACTGAGAGGATCATCGAAGGAATCGCGTTCGATGAAGGCTCGATGGCGCTCGACCTGATTGACAAGGTTGGACCCGGCGGGACCTACTTGGCGCAACGACATACGATGGAAAGGTTCAGGAAAGAGCACTACGCACCAAGGCTGAGCGACAGGAGCTACTACGCTGGGTGGCTGAGGGGCGGTTCGAAGCAGTTGCGCGAGGTCGCGAGGATGAGGGCGAAGAGAATGCTCAGGGAGAGCCATCCAGAGCCGCTCGACAAGGGCGTCGACAAGAGGCTGTCGGAGATCCTCAGCGAAGCGGAGAAGAGCAAGAAGTGATCAGTCCAGCTCGAACTCCATCCATTTTCCTTTGCAGGGGTTATCGATGCCCAACACCATTCTGGAGTGTGTAAGATCCATGATGACGGAGAACAGGGTTTTCACCGGTTCTTCGTCAGAGTCCGCCTTGTGGACATGCGCGCATATGGAAGATGGATAGTTGACGTGATCTGACAGTATTGATTTCAGAGTGTCAACAGTGATCGAGCCGAGGCTGTTCCTCACAAGCCTCGAGGCCCTGTTGTACCGAACGATGGTGCCCGCCGCATGACGCAGAGCCCTCCCAATAGCGTCGCTTGACTCTGACTCGTACCTGGTCATCCTGGGAACGAGGTAGTGATTAGTGTGTACCAGATAACCTTGGGCACCGTAGATCAATGCATAGTCCGTCGCGGACCCCTCGACACAGTACATCTCTCCGCTCTTGTGGCATATGTTGACGTTATAGCTCGAAGCCCTGTCTTCTTCAGTCGCGACAAACATCGCCTCGCTGATAGTCCTCGAAGCCAAGAGCCGTCTTGCCAAAAACAGCTTTGGGACGCCCACTCGCATGTCGTTTTGATCGAGAGAGTTGCCGGTGAAGCTCAAACCGGAGGAGTTCATCCCGCAGATCAGCTCCATACCAGCAGATGACATCGCGAGATATGACGGCTCACCTCTTGGTCGGCCTTTGAGGAGCACGAGATGCTTTGAATCGGCCGGCCTCCAGTCCTCTGTATGAACTGAGAACACGGAACCATCAGCAGTTGCCTTTCCGTTGAGCATGATATCCGTACAGAAGCCTTTCTCACTATCACACAAGAGGACGAACAGCTCGTTTAACGGAATTCCCGAGCTGTCGGAGTATGCTCCCAGCCACTCAACATAATCAGGATCGAAGCTTCCAGCATATCGGAAGTATTCTCCAGCCCTGGCCACCGCTTCCTCCCAGCTCACTCCGGACTTCTTGAGCCGTGACTTTTCATTGGAGACCATGCTCGCTCCGAGAGAGCCACAGAGCTTTCCAAGCTTCGCGCCAATTTGACGGCTTGAGCCCGAGACTTCGACAATCCGGGCATCATACCCTTTGCCCAACGAGATCACTCGTACGCCGTAGAGAAATCCAACATAATGAGCTTATTCGATGATGCCGACAGCGCCGACGGAAGACTTAACTAACGGGCTTCGCATCAGAAGCCGGCTCAGGCGAAACGCTCCGAAACCTGACCATGTGGTGCACCATGACTTACGGCATCCAGAAGCGGATCAGTTTCAGAGTCCTTGACAGAAATGATCTCGACAAGATACACTGGGGGAGTATGCACGTTCTCGAGAAGGTGGGTGTGCAAGTCAACAGCAGAAGCTGTAGAAACCTGCTCACGGAAAACGGATGCGATGTCGACGAGAGATCGAGGACCGCACACATACCGTCGCATCTGGTCCAAGAAGCTTTGAGGAAGAAGAAGAGTGCAATGATTCTTGCAGCTAGAAACCCGAAGTACGACGTCCGGCTGGACCTTGCACACAGCTTCATGACAGCGAGTGGGAACGGGGCGATTGCGGTCGACTTCGAAACAGGAGAGCGGAGGGCGTCGACCAAGGAAGACGTAGCCAAATCTGCCAGGATATGCGATGCGATGAAGAACATCCATGTCCACTGGCCCATGGTCAGCTCAACGGACAAGCACCCTGCCACAATTCATTTGCACGATCTAGAAGCATGCTTGAACAACACCGAAAAGCACGTGATGTACGAGACGGGCGTCACTGTGGAAGACGCGAAGAACCTCATCGCGATGGGATACGCAGCAGCGGGAGGCGAAAAGGCGTTCAGGCACAGGCCCATCACATCTGCGTTGCAGTGCACGATAGCTCCGCTGACGCACGATGCTGGCGTGATGGATGCGGGCTTGGAGTTCGCAAGGGCGGGCGTACCAGTGGTCTATTTCTGCATGCCACAGCTTGGCGCAACTGGGCCAGCAAGCCTCGCAGGCTCGATCACCTTAGGAAACGCCGAGGTCCTGAGCGCGCTTGTCATAACTCAGTTGGCGGTCCCACGGGCGGCGATAGTTTACGGCTTGGGAATAGCGCAGTTGGACATGAGGACTACGATAAGGGCAGGAGGGAGCCCAGAGCATGCTCTCTGCTCGGCAATGGCGACCGAACTGGCACACCACTACCGAATGCCTGCTTGTGTCGGTGTCTCCAGCACTGCGAACGCACCAGGAGACCAAGCATGTGTTGAGACATTCACTGGAGTCTCGGCGCCGTTGCTGGCCGGAGCGGATCTGATGTGTGGCATCGGACTGCTTGAGGACGGTTCTTGTCTTCACCTCGAGGAGATTGTGATCGAAGACGAGATTGTGGAAATCGTCGCTCGCATGTGCAGAGGCGAGATCGTCAACGAGGACACCCTAGCTCTCGAAGTAATCGAGAACGTGGGCATAGGCAGGAACTATCTCGCCCAGAAACACACGCTCCAGCATGTCCGTTCGGACCACTTCTTGCCAGGCCTGATCGACAGACGCTCATTCGATGCCTGGCTGGCCGATGGCGGGAAGTCGATGGTCGACAGGGCAAGGGAACGAGTCAGATGGATTCTCGCAAATCATCGCGTTCCTCCGTTGGATGGAGCCATCAAGAAGGAGATGGATAGAATCATCGAAGGCGCGGTTCGAAAGAGCCCATGAGGGGCGCCCAGGACTGCATTAGGATTTGCCTCGGAGTCTGTGGCACGCGACCATGTGCCCGCCCCCAACATCCACGAGCACCGGCTCCTCCTTCCTGCAACGGTCGTCGGCCATGGAGCACCTCGGATGAAACCTGCACCCCTTCGGTGGACTTATCGGGCTGGGGACCTCCCCCTCGAGCCACTTGGCACTCTTCTTCAGGTGCGGGTCAGGTATCGGGATCGAGTCGATGAGGGCCTTCGTGTAGGGGTGCAGGCAGTTTCTGAACACATCGTCGACGGCGCCGAGCTCGATTATCTTTCCCAGGTACATCACCGCGATTCGATCGCTCACGTGCTCGATAACGGAGAGGTCATGGGATATGAACAGATAGGTGAGCCCAAGCCTCCTCTGAAGACGCTTGAGCATGTTCAAGATCTGCGCTTGCACAGACACATCGAGAGCGGATGTCGGCTCGTCCAGCACGACGAAGTCTGGCTCGAGCGACAGCGCTCGCGCGAACGCGATTCTCTGCTTCTGTCCGCCGCTGAACTCGTGTGGAAACCTCGACAGGTGGTCGTCCGAAAGGCCTACTTCGCGGATGAGCTGCAGAA